>NZ_JANZKZ010000001.1:601020-901531 GCF_025770725.1 Sulfurospirillum oryzae
TGAAGTAACAATGGAACACCAAAGCTAGCACTACCTGTTGCTTTAAGTTTGGCAAGAAGCTCAACATTGTCACCCACTTGTTGTAAACGATAATCTTCAATGTCTTTGTATGGGAAATAATCCCCTAAGCCCATTTTTTCTCCAAGCTCTTTTGCCACTCTCCAACCTGGACGAGACTCACCGACTGGCTCAACCACTTTTTGACGGCCTACACCATACCCTGGATTTTTACTGCCACTTGCGGTAAACTCTTCATCTCGCTCTAAATACGTGGTATCGGGAAGAACAATGTCGGCATACCAAGCGGTATCAGAGACTTGAATATCAAAAACCACCACCAAATCCATCGCTTTAATTGCTTTAATGACGGTTTCCATATTGGACTGTGTCATTACAGGATTGTTACGTGCGATGAACCAACCATGAAGTCTATAAGGTACCCCTGGAAGATCTTCTAAGGTTGCTTTAGGTATTAAAGTGACAATACCAGCGCCTTTTCCCGCCAAGAAGAACTCATTGTCTTTTTCACCGATGCGATCAATTCTAGGAACCGCAATTTTTGGATAAGCAGGGATTTTTGGTTTTTTAAGACCTGGCGCTTTGGCATCGCCTTCACCAAGGAATTTATTGTAAAAACCAGCACCTTTATTAAGATAATAACCACCTTCTTGCTCCACTGCACCTACAAGAACGTTACACATCATCATTGCACGACGAAGTTCAAGTTCTTGTGGTGTAAATCCACAACGGTGACCAAAATCAAAGATGGCTTTTGGCGCAGCTTTGGCAAATTCACGAGCTAAACGTTTAATGGTATCCGCTGGAATATCACACTCCGTTGCCATTTTCTCAGGAGTATACTCAGCCACTGAAGCTTTCAGTTCTTCAAAACCTTCACAGTATTTTTCAACGAATTTTTTATTGTATAGATTTTCATTAATAAGAACATTGATAAAGGCTAAAACAAATGCAATATCATGTCCTGGTTTAATCGCATGCCATTCAGTTGATTTTGCTGCCATTGCGGAGAATCTTGGCTCTAAAGTAACCACTTTACCACCGTGTGCGAGCATATCCATGTACTGACGTGCGTAAGAGATAACGATACCTTCAAAGACATTGTGACCCATATTGATGATATATTTGGCTTTACCAAAATCACGGCTAATGCCATTTTCAAAAATATCATCCATTGCCATATCGTATGCTAAAGGACAAGTAGCCTCATGCCCGAAAAGGTTGTGTGAGCCATACGCTTGAGCCAAATTATGGAACCATGTTTTGTTCCAACCGCTACGTGCTGTAAATGCCACCGTATGCGCACCATGTTTTTGTTTAATCTCTTCAAGTTTATTGGCAATAAAAGTGTAAGCTTCGTCCCAACTGACCACTTTCCACTTTCCTTCACCACGTTCACCCACGCGCATAATAGGCTTAACCAGACGCTGTGGATCATACAACTGATTAAATCCTGAAGAGCCACGAGCACAGATTTTTCCACCTCTGCTTTTGTCCGCTGGATTTCCTTTGATAAACACACCCTTGCCCTCTTCCACCTTTGCTTCGATAGTACAAGCGCTCGTACACATCTCACAAATACTTGGTGTATATTTGGCATTCCCTTTAAGTTGCTTTTGACTCTCTTCAAGTGCACCCAGTGTTCCTGGAATGCTTGAGAGACTAGCAACTGCTGCGGCTGCAGAAGAGAGCTTTAAAAAGCTTCTTCGACTAAGCATTTGAGTCATCTTTTATCCTTTTACTAAGATTAAGTACGGTCATCTTAATCATTGTATGTAAATTTTATGTAAATTATAGGATTAACGTACTCTTTATGTAGATGAAGTGTTTCGATCTATCTCTTGATGCACTACGGTGCTGTCACGAAAATGTTAAAAAAGCTCAAAAAAAGGTGACGAAGAAAGTCTTTAAAAAGATTTGGCTATCTCCTTATCGCTCCAAATACCGTAAATATCACGATAAGGAGAGCCGTCTATCTGTTCTTCGCCAATGCTATGCGTGGCAACCAACCCTTTGATATCGCTGGCTTCATCATTGCAGACTTGCACAGTAAACCCTGCTTGTTTTAACGCAATTTGCACAATCGTTAAAACGGTTGAACAGACCAAAACGCCCTCTTTTTTTAAAAGCTTTTTGAGTGTTTGAAACAATTCTAAGCTCACCAACGAAGCGTTATTGCTCTCCAAAAACGGATCTAAGTAAATGACATCAAACGGCTCATCTAAAAGCGTTAACGCATAACGCGCTTCGGCATTGAGAAACGCAACCGTTGCAAAATGATCTTCATAGTGTTTGCATGTAAAAAGAGCGTCTAATATCTTTACATGTAAAGATTCTGGAACGGTTTGCATACTCTGTTTTAAAAGCATGCGATCTTGGTCAATCGCTTTTACATGTAAAGTATGTTTGGCAACTTTTTGAGCCACTTTCACAGACTCTAACGTGTTGTAACCCATGCCAAATCCAATGTCTAAGAGTTTTACATCACCTTTTAAAAGACGCTCTTCTAACCGTGACTGTTTAATAAAAAGCGCTTGTGCTTGAGTGTAAGCTCCCGCTTTGGGATGGTAGTAATCTTTATAAGTTTTATTCCAAAAAGTCGTACTTCCATCATTGGCTACAATTTTGTTTTGTATTACATCATTTTTTAAAACATTATTTTCCACCAAATCACCTTGCCTTATGCCTCGATAACGCATAGTTTTAACAAGATATTCGCCAAACTGACCTTTTTGCATGTGCCACAAAGGAGCTACTAAATCTTTATCGGGGGTGTCCGTGGCAATTCTCAAAATGGGTATATGAGAAGGAATCCGTCTTAGAATCTCCATGAGTTCTTCTGCGTACTCATATTCGCTGAATGTTTTAAAAGGTTTTAGGGCATATTGATGCGCAAGTTCCGTGTTTTTGATGACATGTAAATGGTGAATTTTAATGCCATCCACACCTAATTTAACCAGCTCCTCTGTTGTGGAAAGCCAATGCGCTCTTGTTTCATTCGAAAATCCTACAATGATATGCGCATAGACTTTAATACCATGATGTTGAAGATGGAAAATCGCCTCTTTGCTCTTGGCAAAATCATGCCCACGATTGATAAGACGCAGCGTCTCATCGTGCGATGTTTGCACTCCTAGTTCGACACATACATCTATCATTTGATTCAGTGATTGCAGATACTCAAGTGTCGCAGAATTTAGACAATCAGGGCGAGTACCGATATGAAGTGCATCAAAAGCGTGCATTTTCAAAAGCTTTTCATACTGCTCTTTTTGCGTTAAAACGGATGCAAATGTTCCCGTATACGCCTGAATATAAAGCGCAAAACGCTTCGCTTTATACCGTTTTTTCGCAAAGGCAACTCCTTTTGCTATCTGCTCTTCCACACTTTTCGCATCAGCAATTTGAGCCGCACGCGCACCGTGTTCTGGGCAAAAAGAGCAACCACCACTGCCATCATGCTCGCGGTTGGGACAACCAAATTCTAAATTGACGGGAATACTAAAGAGTGCTTCACCATACCTGCTTTGCATGTAAGCTTTATGGCTAAGATACGGTAGCATTATTTAGAAAAGAGTTTGCGTATTTTTGTAAGGCCTAGTTGCATACCGCTAAACATCATCACGTTTGCCATCTTTTTCCACATCGGTTTCTCGTAGCAAGAATTTGGGCATTTACGACAACTTGGTTTATTTTCATGCGGGCAATTTTTCAGCTTCCCATACGCATAAAGCATCAGTGTTTCACACTCTTCACACACATTGTACGGCAATTCTGCTAATGCCTCTTCTTTAAACGTTACCTCTAAAGTACCTCTTTTTTTAGGCACATCGTGATGTTTTTTATCGCAATGAAGTTGAATGAAACGACGTAAGGTCTCTGTGTCAGAAAGTAGTTTTTCTTTAGTCATTTAGGCTCTTTTTTGATTTTTACTAGAGTTTTTACAAAACTCTTAACACGCTTTTAAAGCAAAAGCTTAAAAAGCTACGTTAACACTGAGTTTTCTTCGGCAGAATGCCCCATGCACCCTTGGTGCTTTAATTTTTTGCAAATTTAGCTTTGTAAAAGTATATTATAAAGAAATAGTCTAAACAAAAAGTTATTACCTGTAAGAAGTATTGAAAAATTGAAGCGCGGCAGACTTTGGTCTGCCACTTTATTGAGACTATTTTGCAGGAATAATGATACCTTGGTATGGTCCAAATTTATGTTGGTGACGTGTTTTATTGTCATCATAAGGTCCAATATCACTATCAGGAACTTTCATGCTAAGATCAGGAAAATCTTTTTCACGGTTTGCTTTAACATCGCGTGGCTTGTCATAGTTGTTGATATACGCCGCGACATTATAGGCTTGTTCATCGGTTAAGATACGATTTTTATTGTCCGCACCAAAAGGCATATTTGCCACGATCCAGTCTGCCGCACGAATGACTCTAAACATACCAGCACCTGTGTTATAGCTGTCTTTGCCCCAAAGCGGTGGATATTCATAACCGTTGGCTTTGCCTTCACGTTTCACGCCTTGACCATTGTCACCATGGCATGAAGCACAAAACTCTTTATACACTTTTTCGCCTTTGATCGGATCGGCCGCTTGACTCATAATCATCTTGCGATTGACTTGAGGAAACTCAGCCCCTTCCACTTTTGCACCCAAAGGGATTCCTTGTCCTAGCCAATACATATACGTTACGATTGCTCGCATCTCTTTGCCATTTTCAGGAAGTGGTTTACCGTTCATACTACGCCCCATACAACCATTCACGCGCTCTTCAATACTTCCAATGCTCTCATCGCGGTTACGATACTGCGGGAAGGAGGCAAAAGATGCCATAAACGGACCAGACCATTTTTTTGTACCGGCTTCTTGATGGCATGATGAACAGGCAAGATTATTACCCGCATATCGCATTTTCGGATCGCTTACTTCTGGACCTATGTATTTATACGTTTCATTGACGAGTGCTTTACCATAGCGCACTGTATCGCCAAAAAGAGTGTTAGGAATGGTACTCTCATCAGGTGCTTTCCAATCTTTCACCACCACAGGTTTAAACCCTTTGTCTGAACGTTTATTGAGTTCTGCTGTATCAAATGCAAAAAGCCCGCTTGCGCACGATACAATCAGTGCTAAACGTACGATTGAACCTACCTTCATAATGCCTCCTTAAAATAATTCATATCGTTATGATAGGCTTTTTTTGTCAATTTAACGTCAATTCCTCTTTGTCTCTTTTAAGGTATAATTTTGAAACGGTTTCCACGAAGAAAGAAAGGATATCCCATCAAAAATTTTCGCGCACTGGCTCTTTTGTTTGGACTCTTTTTTATCACAATACTTGTATTGGTTTTTCTCATCTATCGCGCTAACCATAACCTCTATATCGAAGATGCCAAAAACAGTGTGGAGAGTGTTTTAGGGCACACACAAGAGCTTATTTCGCACGAAAAACAGCTTGCCCTTAGCATTGCATTGATGCTTGCGCAAAATGAAACACTTAAGCAAGGCTATCTCAAAAATGATCGTCAACTCCTTTTTGAAACGTTACAAAGCGAAATTCCAAAGATCAAACAATATCTTCAAATCGAAAACCTTGAAGTACAGCTTCACACCAAAGAAGGTAAATCGTGGGTGCGAAGTTGGGATTTTGAAAGTTATGGGGATGACCTCTCCTCTTTTCGTAAAGGCATAGCACTCCTACACCAAACAAAAACACCTCTTGTTGCCATTGAGCTTGGAAAGCGTCTCAATATCAAAGCACTGTGTCCTATCTTCGATAAAGAAGAACTGATAGGCTCTTTAGAAATTATTATTGGATTTGATGAAGTGGCACAAAAACTCAGCGATAAAAAAATTCGCTTTGTTGTGCTCATGGAGAAAAAATTTCTAGAAATTGGTGAATGGATGAAAGAGTTAGAGCAAATCAATGACTATGTTATCATCAGTAACAGTTGTTCAAACCGTTGTGTAGAAACCCTTTCTTCTATTATCACGCCTGAAATTCTTAACAAAGGATTTGCACGCTCTAACGGGGCACTTTTCGGATTTACACCCCTTTTCGACATTGAAGCCAAACAAGTGGGCTACATTGGAATTTGGTTTGGCGAATCTCTTTTAAAAGAGTCTCTACTCCTTCGTGCAACACTAACACCCAACACAAAACCTTTACATGTAAAAACGCTTCAACCCTCCAGCAATGCCTCAACACCAAGTGAGGTGATCATACGATGAAGATTTTATTGCTTGAAGATGACTATACGTATAGTGAAAGCATCAAAGACTCTCTTGAGGAGATGGGCTATAGTGTCGATGCGTTTGATGATGGCTTAAAAGCACTCGATGCACTCTTTGAAAAACGTTACCATCTAGCACTTCTTGATATTCGTGTGCCCCATATAGATGGGTATGAAATCTTAAAAGAGATTCGTAAAGCTAAACTTGATCTACCCATTATTTTTATCACATCACTCACAGATATTAACAATCTCTCTTTAGGGTATGAACTGGGCTGTAACGACTATTTGCGTAAACCATTTTCACTCAAAGAGCTTCAGTATCGCGTCTCGCAAACACTCAATAGTTATCATTTACACACGACCCTAGGAGTCATTGCCCTAAGTAACGGCTTTTCTTACAATGTGGATGATCATTCCCTATGGTATGATACCTTGCAAGTACCCCTCAGTAATTATGAAAAAAAACTTCTCTTCTTATTGGTTAAAAACAGAGGTAATTTTATCTCAACCGATCTCATTCATGACTACGTATGGGAAGGTAAGGAAGTCGGTGACAATGATATTCGTATGCTGATTAAAAAGTTGCGTGACAAGACCGATAAAGACTTCATTATTACCGCAAAAGGAATAGGATATAAAATTGAAAAATGAGACCAAAAACGCTTTTATTTTTGCAATCATTTTTACATTTTTAACGCTTCTTGTCGTTTTATTTCCCATTTTAAACTACTTAAGTGTCTCCATGCGCCTCAACCAAGTCAATCAAGAGGTACAATTAAAATCCTACGCAAAAGAGATCGAAAATACAATTTATAGTATTTCTCCTTTGCAAAAAACTTTTCTTTTCCCACGCTCTATCATTTATAAAACAGCCCTTTTAGATGCCAACAATCATATCGTTTTTTCTCTCATCGAAGAGCCTATTCCTAGCTTTAGTGATGAATATATGCACAGTGAAAACTCTCTTTTTTACAAACATCAACTCTTGCCAAATCCTTTACATGTAAAGTTTCTCATCGTGCAAAAAGAGCTCTCTCACTCTCAAGTTATTTTTGATATTTTGGTCATTATCGCCGTTGTATTAGTAGGAATGTTTGTTATTTCTTACTTACTGCTTCAAATTCTTTTGAAACCTTACATTGAAACGTCATCACGTATGAACAGTTTTTTTACAGATGTTATGCATGAACTCAAAACGCCACTTGGAATAATGCAACTTAACATCGAAGGGTTAGTTGAAAAGTATAAAGATAAACGCCTTAATCGTACACTTGCAGCACTCTCTACACTTTCAACGCTTTACGATGATTTAGAGTACCTCATCAAAAATAAAACGATTACCTACACAACAGAAATCTTGAATTTTTCTACCTTTTTAGAAGATCGCATTAGCTACTTTGAAGCACTGAGCTCATCTAAAGAGATCATCATTACTTCACAGATTGAACCTGAGCTCTATCTTGCCATCAATCGCATTGAGTTACAGCGCGTCATTGATAACAATCTCACCAATGCGATCAAATATTCTTCGCCTCAAACAACAATCAAAGTTACATTAAGTAATCAAAAAGAATTTATTTTCTTTAGTGTAAGAGATCAAGGGGTAGGGATAAAAGAGGTTGATAAGATTTTTGAGCGTCACTACAGAGGTGATATTTATAAAGGTGGTTTTGGAATCGGACTTAGTATTGTCAAAAGTATTTGTGAAAAATATCACATTACAATTGAAGTAAAATCGGAAGAAAATAAAGGAAGTGAGTTTGTCTATCGGTTTGTAAAGGAGGTGGAGGAGAAAATCTCCCCCGAAGAATTATAGTGCTGTTACGTTCTCAGCTTGTGGGCCTTTTGGACCTTCGCCTAGTTCGTAAGTTACTTTTTGGCCTTCTGCCAAAGATACACGACCATAACCTGATCTATTTACTTGACGAAAGTGTACGAATACATCTTTTCCGCCATCATTTGGTTGGATAAAACCAAAACCTTTTTCGTTGTTAAACCATTTAACGGTTCCCTCTAATAAAGCCATCTAATGCTCCTGTGTAAAAATACTTCATTGCTGAAGTGGTCGAAAAGTAGAAAATTGAGTATTTTTGGAGTATTTTAGGATGCTAACTAAAGGTCACGTATCAAAAAACTACCAAAGATGAACTCGAACCTCATCTTTCTAGGAAAATATAGTATCTTATTTTTTAAAATAAAGCAAATTTAAATCGCTTTTAACTATACTGAGTCCATGAAAATAGCAAAAACATACGCACTTTACAGCGCACTCATCCTCTTCTGTGCCTTCATTTTAATGGCAAGTGTCTGGGTAAGTCAAAAAACACAAGAGCAGCACCAAATCAAACAAGAACAAATGAGTGTGTTTGAGCGATACAAAGCGGTCTTAAATCTTGAAAGTACCTCGATTAGACAGGTTACCTATGACTACTCTCGTTGGGATGAAATGGTGGCATTTGTCAACAAACAAAATTTGGTCTGGAGCCAAGGTAATTTAGACCCTATATTAGAGACTTTTAAAATCTCTTATATTTTTGTTTTTGATGCTGCGCAAAACCAAGTTTATACCCATAAATCAGCTCATGCTGATGCCCTTAATTTTGATTTAACATCATTTGATCCAACTTCTTCCTTATTTAAAGAATTTTTTTACATTCATAATGGAAAATTTATTCAGTTTTTTTTAGCCCCCATTCATTATTCGGCTGACTTAGAACGAAGTGGTAAACCATTGGGATTTTTTCTTTTGGGACGGGTTATGGACGATGCTTTTTTTGCCAATATGGAACTCATTACGTTAGGGAAAGCTTCTCTTTCTACAAGTCTGAATCATCCTTCGTCAGAGGATCACTTTCACATTTCTCTCTCTTCTTTACAAAATGAGATTATTGGTTATATTGATTTTTACTATTCGCCTTCCGTTATTTTATTTATCTCAGAACTACAAAATTCTATTCTATTCGCAGGCATTGCCATTACGCTCTTTGCTATTTTTCTTTTCTATATACTAACGCGCGCCATACTTTTCATACCTATAAAACATATCTCTATGGCACTTAAAACGCATCATCTTGGGTATATTTATTCTCTTTCCAAACAAGAAAATGAGCTTGGCGAAATAGCACATCTTATTGGAGAACATGAAAAGCAAACAAAACTTTTGGAGCATTATAAGGAAGCTATTGATGAAAACACCATTGTTTCTAAAACAGATACCAAAGGTATCATTACCTATGCTAACGACCAATTTATTGCAATTTCCGGCTATTCAAGAAACGAGCTTTTAGGTCAACCTCACAACATTGTCCGCCATCCCGATAATCCCGCAAGCTTATTTAAAGAGATGTGGGAAATCCTTAAATCTGGCAAACCCTGGAAAGGTATCATTAAAAATAAACGTAAAGATGGCTCTTCCTATTATGTTAAGTCGGTTATTGTGCCTCTGCTTGATACAAATGGTGACATTCAAGAGTACATTGCCATTCGTTATGATGTCAGCGAACTTTTTGAGCAAGTCGAACACTTTCGCAAAGAAAAACTCACAGAACTACCAAGCCGTAAGGTTTTATTTGAAAAAATTGAGCAATCAAAAGATCCACATCTGGCGATTTTAAATATTTGCGGCTTTCGCGATATCAATACATTGCATGGACAAGCCTTTGGTGATATTTACTTACGCCATTTAGTGGCAAAAATCAATTATCTTTTATCAAATACTTGGATTTTATTTCACCTACAGGGTGATGAGTTTGCGCTCTTTTGTGATGATTTAATTTCACAAAAAGAATTTATCGAAGAGGCACAAAGACTTTTTGCTACCTTAAGCCATGAAGGCTTATTTATTGATCATCAGTACTATCCACTCTCTCTTCGTATGGGTATTGCAAATGGTTTGGAATACCTCTACAATCGTGCTGAAATCGCGATAAAAGAAGCTAGAGATTCTCATAAATCGGTTGTAATCTATGATGATAATGAAGGCTTTGAGCAACGCCTACAAAAAGATATTCAGTGGAATGAAACCATCCGCCATGCTCTTAAGGAGAACCGTTTTACGATCTTTTTGCAAGAAATCATTCCTTTACATGTCAAAAATGGTGAGCGTAAAAAATATGAGGTACTCATTCGTCTTATTGACAACAATGGGCACATTATCTCACCTTTTCATTTTCTTGATCTTGCCAAACGTATGCACCTCTACGATCAACTTACTCGCTTTGTACTTCAGGAGGGCTTTCGTGCTGCCCTTGAATTGCATTGTGATGTTTCAATCAATATTACCAAAGAAGATATTTTAAATCTAGAAACAACCACTTACTTAATGAATTTATTAAAGCAATACCCTATGTTAAAAAAACGTATTATCCTAGAGCTTGTTGAATCTGAAGGCATTGAAGACTCTGTTGAAGTGCGAAACTTTTTGCAACAAGCAAGAACAAATGGCTGTTTACTTGCTATCGATGATTTTGGAGCAGGCTATTCTAACTTTGAGTACCTTTTACGTTTAAATGTTGATTTTATTAAAATTGATGGTTCACTTATCAAGCACCTTGACACAGATGCCAATGCCTATGCAACCGTCAAAACAATTACACATTTTGCAAAAAACCTTGATATTTTGGTTGTAGCAGAGTTTGTGCATAACAAAGAGATTTTAGATAAAGTACAAGAACTTGGCATCGACTATGCACAAGGCTTTTACTTACATGAGCCTTCTCCTAAACCCAAAATAAAGAGTTTAAATGTTAGAAATTGAACACTTTTTAAAAGTTGTTGAAAACGATGCATTTGTTGAAGGTCATGAAGTTTTAGAAGAAGCATGGCATCGGCTCAAAAAACTTCCCGAATATGAAGAGGAAGCCAAAATTCTCAAAGGGCTTATTAACGCCTCTACGGCTTTAGCATTAGCGTGTAAGGGCAAAAAAGAGGGAGCTCTCAGAGTGTGGCAAACCTATGAAAAATACGCTCCACTTATCAACACGACACCATCATCTCATAAAAAATTATATAAAGAGGCTCAAACGCTTCTTTTGCGTAAATATGCTCTTTACATGTAAAATGTAGAAAAAATCAAATAAACCGAAATGACCCAAAGCATATAATTTAAAAGAGCGGTATAACGCTTTTCATTAATGCGTTCATGAATTTTATTGCCAATCCAAAAACCCACCAGCGAGATGACTACAAAAAGTGCAATAAGAGCACTAATTTCCAGAGTAAAACTTCCATGGTAACCAAAAATCATAATTTGCAATGTCTTATTGGCAATAAAGCAAAAACTCATCACACCGATAGCATGTTTTTTATCAAGCTTGAGTTCTAAAATCAGCATAATTAAAACGGGCGACATAATGTTTGCCATCCCGCCAACCAAACCACTTAAAAGCCCCATTGCAACGGTAACACTTCCTTGTCGTTTTGAGACTGCACGCGTTAATGAAAAACGTAATCGCTCTTTATTGAGGTAAAAAAGCATCACTCCTGCTACAACCAGTTTATAATAGTGATTGTAATAAGCCACAAGTAGATGTGTCCCTATAATGCTCCCAACCATAACCGAGAGAATGAGCGGCCAAAACTCCTTCCAAATGTCGGTAAATGAGTTTGCTTTTTTAAGACTAATGATGTTCGTAATCAGTGTAGGAAAAAGTGTGTATAAAACAGCAAGTTTTAGGTCTAAAAAGAGAACAAAAAGCGGTGTTGCGATCATGGGAAAGCCAAAACCAACAATGCCATGGAAAAACCCTGCCAGCAGGACTATAAGAATTTCAAAAGCAAAAAACTCACCTTGCATGCTTATAATACCAGTTCATGGTATCTTCTCCCACTTTTTGAGAGAAAATCTTTTGCAATCCTTCTGGTAAACGAATTGCCTCGCCCTCTTTCTCATGGGGTGATTCAAAAATCAAGTACCATTCTATTTCGCAACTAAGAGTATCCAGTAAACCTTGCCCACCTTCAACCATGACCATTGAATAGTCATTGATCTTATCCAAAGTATCCGCAATCATTACAGAGCGATTCGGAATATTAAAAAGAGGTATCGTTTGATCAAACGTTTTTTGTTTAGAGTAAATCAGCACATCGGGAGCCTTGCCCTTGCACAATCTTGCATCTAAAATAGGTTTATCAATTCGCACGGTATTACCACCAATAACCAAAAGATCACAGTGATCGCGTAAATGATGAACCATTAAACGCGAATCCAAAGAGGTGATAATCCCTCCTGTTGCCACGCCGTTACTGCTGACAGCTAATTTGAAAAAAACAAAAGGACGTTTTTGCTCTTTACATGTAAAAGGGGTAAGCAGAAGATCACACTTCTTTTTCAGGCATCCAAAGAGCACATCAACGCCTTTGCTTTGAAGGTATGTGCCTCCTCCTTTGGCTCTTTCGCTCTCATCGTATGAGCCAATCACTATGCGCTTAAGGCCTAGTTCTTCAATCAATGATGAACAAGGAGGTGTTTTGCCAAAATGATGACATGGTTCTAGGGTTACATGTAAAGAGAGTTTGTGAAAAAGATTGTTGTGGTGTTTTTTTAAAAAAGTATGTAATTGCGCTGCATCTTCTATATCATTGATGCGTGAATCGTGAGTTAAAGCTTCATAAGCCGCTTTAAGAGCAAGTACTTCAGCATGAGGAGTACCTGCTTTTTTGTGCGCACCAATGCCTAAGACATCCCCTTCGATATTGCTAACAACAGCGCCTACAGCAGGATTTGGGAACGTTAACACTTGACGCGTCCAAGCGGCATCAAGTGCTTTTTGCATTAAAATTGCGTCAAATGCGCTTACCATTCAAAATAAGTTCGAGCACTTTCAATCTCATCCAGAGAAATCTGTTTGAGTTCATTTTCAACGCGCACAGAAGCAACGTTACCATCAAAGGCTTCAAGTAGACCAATAAATTTCTCTTTGGTATTAAGCTTCACTTTAACTTTTTCACCTATGGAAGCTGAAAAATGTTCTGGTTTTGTAAGTTTTCGCTCAATTCCTGGAGAGCTGACTTCAAAAAGATACTCACCCTCAAGTGGTGGTTCCAAGTCAAAAATAGGTGATAAAATGCGACTAATCTCAGCACATTTATCAAGGCTGATGCCTTCTTTTGAGGTAATGTAAATGCGAAAAATTTTTTTATCAAATTCGTTTGCTACTTCTGTATCGTACAAAGCCACACCGCAGCTCTCTACAATTTTGACAATTTGTTCTTTATCAATCATCGCTTTTTTTACCTTTTTTTAGCTCTTCTTCGACTTTCGCAAACAAGGCATCCATTTTATTCTGTCGCTCGAGGCTATCATCGAAGCGAAATTTGAAATGCGGGCAACGAAACCAGCCTTCTGCTTGCATACAGTGTGTTTGAATGTGACGCTGAACACGATCTAAATGAGAGACGATATAACGCTTCTCAGCTTCATCATAGACCGAGCCATCCAAATAAACAATCGCATCATACTTACCGCGGCTACACTCAACGTCGATCACGCATACGCCGCGTAGCATCTCATCCTCTAAGGTTGAAAGCGCCTCAGGGATTAACTCCCTCAAAACGCTTTGCGTTCTTTGAATCTTGATACTTTTATCTATCATAGTTTTGCTTTTTCTTCAACCTCTTTAAAGCTTTCGATATAATCGCCTACTTTAATATCAGTGTAGCCTTCAATGCCCACACCACATTCATAACCTTTACCCACTTCTCTTACATCATCTTTGAAGCGTTTGAGTGATGAAACACTGCCTTCATAGATGATAACGCCATCGCGAATAACCCTAATTTTAACACCTCTATTGATGGTACCATCGGTTACGATACAACCAGCAATATGCCCCAATTTTGGTACGGCAAAGACTTCTCTAACCATTGCTTGTCCAATGTTTTCTTCACGAATAACAGGAGCCATAAGACCTGTTACTATGTTTGTGACATCATCAATCAAATCATAAATAATGTTATACGTTTTAATTTCAACGCCAGCACTTCTAGCTTTTTCTTTAACGACACCTGTAGGACGTACATGGAATCCTAAAATGATACAGTCTGAACTTGCACTCGCAAGCGCTACATCACTCTCTGTAATACCACCAATACCTGCACTAACGATATTAACTTTAGTTTCAGCATTTCTGATCTTCTCAAGGCTACCTTTAATCGCTTCAAGACTGCCTTGAACATCCGCTTTAATAATAACTGGTAATGTTTTTAAAGCACCCTCAGCAATCATCGCACTTAAATCATCTAAACTTACTTTAGTTGTTTTAGAAAGCTCTTTTTGGCGTAAATATTCAGCTTTTTTCTTCGCATATTCGCGTGCTATTTTATCTGACTTAACGCTAATAAGCGTATCACCCGCAGCTGGTACTTCACTAAGCCCCAGAACAACAACAGGCTCACCAGGAAGCGCCTCTTTGACAGAATGTCCAAGATCATCAAGCAAGGCTTTCACTTTACCAAAAGCAACACCAGCAACAACAATATCGCCTACCCTCATCGTACCATCTTGTATAACAACGGTTGCGACAGGACCTCGTCCTTTTTCTAGTGAACTTTCAATAACGGTCGCTTTAACTTCGCGGCTTGGGTCAGCTTTAAGCTCTAAAAGATCCGCTTGTAATAGAATAGTTTCCAAAAGGTCTTCAATACCCATACCTGTTTTAGCAGATACCGGTACAAACTCATGCTCTCCACCCCAATCAACAGGCGTAATGCCAAGTTCTGCAAGCTGTGCTTTTACAAGATCTGGATTGGCTGATTCTTTATCCATTTTATTGACAGCAATAATAATAGGAACACCTGCTGCTTTTGCATGCTCAACTGCCTCTTTAGTTTGAGGTTTCACACCATCATCGGCTGCAACAACAACAATAACAATGTCAGTTACTTTCGCACCACGTGAACGCATTTCTGTAAAGGCTTCGTGACCTGGAGTATCGATAAAAGTAATGTTTCTACCATTTTTTTCTACCATGTACGCACCCACGTGTTGGGTAATACCACCCGCCTCGCCAGCAGCAACTTTGGCACTTCTAATATAATCAAGTAATGAAGTTTTACCATGATCTACGTGACCCATAATGGTAATAACAGGAGCGCGCTCTACGAGATTCTGCTCACTCGCTTCACCCTCTTCATCATAAGCTTTTACGTAGTCAAAAGACTCTTGATCATTGACGGTTGTAACATTAATGCCAAAGGTCTCCGCTAAAATTTCAATAGAATCTTTATCTAAAAAGTCATTTTTAGTAAACATAACACCCAGTGAGAAAAGCTCTTTAATGACTTCACTTACAGGTTTATTGATCTTCTCTGCAAATTCATAAACCCTAATCTCTTCAGGAATCTCAATCGCACTAACGGCTTCTGCTTCTTGAACTTGAGTAGGACGACGTCTACGTTTGCGCCCAACTCTTTGAATTCCCTGCATCACAAAATTGGTTTTTTTAGTCGTTCTAATTTGACTTGGATCGATCTGTTTCTTCTTTTTGGCTTCTTCATTGACCGTAATGCCGACATTAAGATCTGGAAGAACGATCATGCCGTCTTCTTCAGTATCAATATTGGTATCTGCCATTTCAATATTTAAAGCAATATCCAATTTTTCAGTATTGGTTTTCTTCTCGGCAGGTACTTTTTTAAGTTTCTTTTTTTTCTTCTGAAGTTCACTGGCACTGTTTGAAGAAGAGAACATTGACTCAATGCTTCTTGAAGGAGTGTTCTCACGAGAGCCATAAAAAGATGATGGACTTTGTTTCTCTTCAACTTCGACCTCTTTAACATCAGGTCTTTTCTTTTTAACAATCACCAAGCCTCTGCGTTTACGTACATTGGTTGGATCTAATTTATCTTCCATATCCTCTTCTTCATCTTCACCCAAAGTTTCTACAGATACTTTGTTAGCCGTTTCTTTTTGAGGAACAGCTTTTTCGATATGCCCAGTTTCGAGCTCTTTTTCTTTCAAGGTTTTGGTTTTAGGAACAACAACTTCGTGTACTTTTGGTTTTTCAACGACAGGCGGTGTCTCGACGACTTCAACTTTTTTAATCTCTGGAGCTTTTGGTTGAGGAGACGGTTTGCTAACTTGTGCATTCTCTCCACTCAATACATAGTTCATGAGTTTTTCGGCATCTTCTGTACTGATTGAACTTGAATGCCCTTTGACATCAAGACCAAGATCTATCGCTTTGTCGACGATTTCTTTGTTCTTCATGCCCAGTTCTTTTGCTATTTCGGTTATACGAACTTTATCCATTCGACCCTGTCTCCTTAAATATTTTACCAAATTCCATCATTGCTTTGTGATTTGTTTTGCATTTATTGTTGAGTATTTTTACAACTTTCTTTTCATTGTTTGTCATACATGCCTTGCAGATATAAAAGCTTCTTCCTACTTTGGAAAAGAGCACGAGCTCTCCATTTACAATCTGCAATCTTTGTAAACTTTCTTGCAAAGATCTTTCTCTACAAACAATGCACATTCGTATGGGTTGACTCATTTTTGCGCCTGATTATATCAAATTTTAGCTGTCTTTCAGCTTTTTACGATTTCAAAACCGTTATTATCTAATTCAAAGATTTCTACTCTAAACATTCCAAACGCACTTTTAAGCGCATTTGCAACCCTTGGAGCATCTTCGGCCTTAACAAGATTGAAAAATGATGAGCCACTTCCTGAGAGCGTACTCATTAATGCGCCGTTTTTTAAAGCAATCTCACGCACTTCAAAAAGCTCTTTTAATTGCTTCATACGACGATGTTCATGCATGCAATCCCTCGATGCTACCCTTAAAAATTCCCAATTTTCACTGAAAAAAGCTGCTGTCAGCAACGATGCACGGGAGAGATTGTAAACCACATTTTTCATCATATAAGACCTTGGAAGGAGCGTCCTTGAATGTGCCGTGGACATGGGACGATCAGGAATGACCATCACCACTTTGAGCTTTTCACTCAACTCTTTTTTTAGCGTTCTAACTTTTCCATTTTCAACCACTGAACTTGTAAACCCACCATGAACTGCTGGAGCAATATTATCAGGATGTGTCTCATAAAGGATTGCTTTATTGAGAATACTTTCTCTGCTTGCCTTTACACCTGCCATTTCATAAGCACTTGCTATGGCACCTACGATCACCGCAGAACTACTACCTAGCCCTCTTGAAAAGGGAATATTATTATAAAACTCAAAACGAAAAGGATCTTTTCTGCCCGTAAGTTCTTGATATATGTCATAAAAAATTGAGACGAAAATATTGTTTTTCTTAAGCTTTGCATTCTCTTCACCTTCTCCCTTAACAGAGATACTTTGGTAACTTGAAGGTTTAATACAAACTTCGTTATACAGCGCAATGGCAAGACCTAAACAATCAAATCCGGGTCCTAAATTGGCACTGGTCGCTGGTATTTTTATCTTCACGCATCGCTCCTAAACTGCTGGTAACATATAAAGTGGTTCAACATCATCGTTAAAAAGGGCCTCATCTAAAACTTCCGGAAGTGTAAAGGACTGTTCAATGGGATCATCCAAACGCTTCATTACAATCTCATGCGCCTCTTTTATAAAATAGAGATTGCGCATCGCGCGAATAGGTCTGCTCTGATTAAAGACAAACCCATCACATGCCAGAAGAGGAATTTTTAATGCAATACTCAGTGTTTTTAAAAAAATGTAAGTAATTTTAATTGCCATAAAGCTTCCAGGCCCTCTAGCAAAAAAGAGTCGTACGGGTCGATACACTTTCAAAATTTCTTCGAACAGTAAGGGTAATGCCTCACTGGTTTGGTCTGTTGTTTCAAAAGTTTTAATCAATTGGTTATTTTCATAAATGCCTACATGTAAAGGCGAAGTAAGTGTGATAACAACAATATCAACAGCCGTTTTTATGCGTAAACCTTTTCAAACTCTTGTGCTTTTTCCACACTGAGCGTTCTAATTTCATAATTGCTTGGATCTCTTAAAATGGCTTTTGTTAGTTCATGGTTGAGATTATGGCTACCTGCAAATGAGGTATAATCTCCTACAAAAGGAGCTCCTAATAATGAAAGATCCCCAATCGCATCGAGTATTTTATGCCTCACAAACTCATTAGAAAAACGTAATCCTTCAGGATTTAAAATTTTATTATCATCCATAACGACAGCATTATCAAGCGATCCACCCAGAGCAAGTCCACGAGAACGCAACATCTGCACATCTTTTAGAAACCCAAAAGTACGAGCACGAGCTATCTCTTCAATAAAGTTCTTTTTACTAAATTCGAAACTATACTCTTGTCTACCAATGGAAGGATGGCTAAATTCAATCATAAAATTGTACGAAGGTTTTAAGCTAGGCGTTACACGTGCAAATTTTTTTCCATCTTGCACTTCAACTTCTTTTTTGATAATTAACACTTGCTTGGTTGCTTCAAGTTTTCGAATTCCCGCCTCATCCAGCATCATACAAAAACTCGCACTACTTCCATCCATGACAGGCACTTCTGCACCATCTAATACAACTCTAATATTATCAATCCCATACGCATAGACAGCTGAGAGAAGATGCTCAATCGTTGAGATATAAGCACTCGAATTACCAATAACCGTAGCCATTTGGGTGTTCACAACATTTTGAGGCAATGCTTGAACCAATAATCCTACATCGCTTCGATAAAAAAGAATACCGCTATTTGCCTCAAGTGGTTCCAGACGTATTGAAATTGGCTCACCCTTATGAAGCCCAATTCCTACACCGCTGACCGCTTTAGCTAATGTGGTTTGTTTCACACAACTTCCTTTATCTCAAGAACATTATCGCGCATAACGATTTTTTGAAGTACATTTTGTTTTAATCTCTCTCTATCCACAATCTCACCATTAAAAATGAGATGACCTCGTGGACTGATACCATTCAGTACGATATATTCACCATCGCACTGCACTAATCCGTCAATAATACCATAAATACTCATACTCTCTTCACAAAAAACTTTTGCACCACTGTTGACACGCCCAAAAATAACAATAGGCAAATTCTCAACGATCTCTTCGCCTGAGCGAATGGGGCGATCATAAAGTTTCAGTTTTACTAACGGTTTTGGCTCAGAGACTGTCTCGGAAATCACCTCTTTCTTAGGCTCTTCTTCAAGCAAAGGTGCTTCTTTTTTGATTCCACCAAAACGAATATTGCAGTTGTTAATTTCTTTATAACAAACTCCGCTTTGCTCTAAAACAAAAGCAATATTCTTCGTTATATTTCCTTCAACAAGCAAAAAGAATTCCTTCAAAAGAAGCGTATTCTTTCTAAAATAATCTAAAAAAGAGGCTTCATCATCAATTTCGATATGAAACACTCTCACATTTTTTTGCGTTACTTTCATCTATCCATAATCTTCTTTGCTGATTCTATTACATTAAATACGCTCTCTTTAAGCCAGACCTCATCCATCCACTCCTCAGGTCTAACATCAACACCTTGAACATACATTCCAAAGTGAAGGTGATCGCCTAGTGCTAAACCCGTAAGTCCTGTTTTGGCAATAGACTCTCCAGCTCTCACAACATCACCCTCTTTGACCATAAAACTAGAGCAGTGACCATAAAGTGAATAAACCCCTAAGCCATGCGAAATAATAATGTTATTACCATAAATTCCATTTTCACGTGCAAAGACAACAACACCATCGTTTGAAGTTTGCATAGGAGCCTGAGCGTTACTCGCAAGATCTAACCCTAAATGGTAAGATTCACTGGCTGGTTGTTTCTCGTATTCATAAAAACGATGATCTCCAAAACTTGCAACCACTTTACCATTACGAAGTGGATAAAAAGGTTTAAGTGTAAATCCACTCATAAGCTCTCTTGGCGCATCCAATGTTGCTTTCAAAATATTCGCCTCATTGCCTTTACGCATATCTTCATTGACAAATTTAAACTTTTCTAACTTAGAAAGAGAAGATCTCTCCGGCGCCATTTCTGACACAAGATCGGCAATTTTACCATCTAAGAATCGATCCTCAAGAGCGATCGTTGATGTTTTATATTTTTTATCTTGTAAAAAATAAGGGATATGTGCTTTGGTTAAGTTTCCTGCTCTATCAATAGCAACAATTGAAGCACTAAAATTATCAATATGTGTAGGCCACGCAACGAGCGTAATGTAGTAACCCTCTTTATAAAACGGTGTCGGATAGAATTTTTTGCCAAAATTCGTCTCAATGTAGAGCGATTTCATCGCTTCATCTTGTGCCTTGAAAATAACTGTAGCAACGCCACCTTTCATAATTTTATACGAACTTCCAATCACATTGACTTCAGGTCTTTTGGTATCAACTTTCACAATAGATTTTTCACTCATACTATTACCAGCAAAAAAGTTCCATTTACTGCCATCAACAGCTTCAATGGTTAATTCAAACACTTTCTTGTTTGCACCAAAACCTGTCTTAGGGAATGAGAGATTGAGATCAACCACTTTTTCAGGTTTTTTATATTCTTTGGTCTCTAAAACAACACTTTTTTCACCATCAAAAAGCGTTGCACGAACAAAACGAAGACCACTTTCATCGCCAATTTGAACTTTAATCGGATCTTTTAAATTCCAATCTATCTCTTTAGGAAGAACTATTTTAGGAGCTTCTCTTTCAAATAAACTGGAGTTAAATATAAAGGCAACGCCACCTACCAATACTAAAAAAATAAGCCCTAGCACAACTGCTGCTACGGATGATTTTCTCTGTTTTCTCATTTTTTGTCTATCCTTTTGATTTTTTCCACAATTTCATCTCGAAGTGCTTTAGGATCACATGCTGGAACTTCAAATCCAGCGGCAGTTTTATGCCCGCCTCCTTGATACTCCAAAGCAATCTTTGAGACATTAATATCTTTACTTCGTAATGAGACTTTATAGCCTCCCTCTTTCTCTTCCAGTATCATAATCGCAATGGTAACATTAACAATACTTCTAAGCATATTGACAATATTTTTAGTATCGTGTCTTCTTGCTCCTGTTGCCTCAAGTGCAGCTTTATCGAAAATAATCGTAGCTATTCGTCCATTTTCATACAGGTCAAAATGATTCAACATATAGCCATACAATCTTATTTTAGAAAGTGGCTCTCTTCGTTTTACTTTGGAAGCAATCTCTTTCGGATTTGCCCCACATTTAACCAACTGTGCCACAATCGTGAACGTTTGCTCATCCATATCGCCATAAAGGAAAAAACCTGTATCATCGGCAATAGCCGTATACAGACAGATGGCACACTCTTGGCTGATTTCGATGGCATTGGCTTTAAGAAGTTCATACACGACCATCCCCGCACTCGTAAAACGATCAACCACTAAATTCATATCCCCAAAGTAGTGATTGGTAAGATGATGGTCAATATTGATAATCTCATAAGTTCCCTCAGGAATTTTAAGTCTATCACGTGTTGAACAGTCACAACTTACAACCAAATCAAAGCTTTTAGGCAAACTATTTTTAATCTTCGAATAGCCCGGCAAAAAGTCATAAGCTAAGGGAAGTTCACTGTTTTTATTGTAGTGCGTCACTTTTTTACCAAGGTGGGTTAGCACATTATACAAAGCTAAAGCACTTCCTAATGTATCGCCATCGGGATGAACATGAGAGACAATAACAATGTGATTGGCTTCAAGCATTCGTTTCCACGCTTGTTGATACATTATAACTCCACTTAGTGATAAAATGCAGATTATACTTAATTTCGACTAAAAAGTTATTGATACCCTCTATCGCGGTTTTTTGGAGCTTTTATAAACAAAGGCTAAGACTTCGGCAACTGCTTTATAAAGATTTTCAGGGATAATATCTCCAAGATTGCATTTTTTGTAAAGTTCTCTAGCCAGTGGTGGGTTTTCAACAATTTGAATGTTATAGTTCATCGCAACCTCTTTAATACGAAGAGCAACAAAATCTGTTCCTTTTGCAATGACTTTTGGAGCAGCTTCTTTGTCTTGATTGTAACGAATGGCGACGGCATAATGTGTTGGGTTGGTAATGACAACATCCGCCTGAGGAATCTCTTGCATCATACGTTTACGCGTCATTTGCATCTGAATTTGCCTGATTTTCGCTTTAATCTTAGGATCACCTTCCATCTGCTTATACTCATCTTTTATCTCTTGCTTGCTCATACGTAAGCTTTTAAAATAAGTAAAACGCACATAGAAAAGATCTGCTAACGCCAAAATCAAAAAAAGAAGCAAAATAACCGAGACCAAAATAATCATTTTGTGCTTCAACCACGCTAATTGCTCATAAAGTGGAAAATAGATCACCGTAGGAAGCTCTTTCGTAAAAGAGAGCAAAAAATAGTAGCACACCCACAAAATAATGCCGACTTTTAAAAGAATTTTGATGGTTTCAACCGCCTTTTTCATCGAAAAAAGGTTAGCTAATCCTTTCATAGGATCTAGTTTTGAAAGATCTGGCATAAGTGGTTTGGTCGTAAAAATAAACCCTGTTTGCATAACATTGGCTAAAATTCCAGCAATAGCAACGGCCAAGGATAGAGGTATAACCGTGAAAATAATTTCTCTGAATGTAATTATAGAGATTTGAAGTGTTGCTTCTTTGGTTATTTCAGTTCCGATAAGTGATTGATAATAAAGATAAAGATAGACAACGCGAGCTTCAATCCACGATAAAAGGGCTAAAAAAGCAACTAATGCAACCACCAATGTGACGAAAGCACTGGTGTCTTGACTTTTGGGAACATTACCATCTTTTCTGGCATCATCAATTTTCTTGGAACTGGGTTCTTCCGTCTTTTCTTGATCATCTGCCACAGTGTAACATTCCTACTTAGATCACTGTTTTATGCGTGATTTTCATCGAAAAATCAAGCCAAACTGCTTGATGAATCAAACTTCCGCTACTAATCGCATCAACACCTGTTTTGGCGTATTCTATAATATTCTCTTTCGTGATATTGCCACTTGCTTCTAAAAGCACATGGGGGAAGTGGCTGTTTTTATAAGCAACAACTGCTTTAATATCATCATGCGACATATTGTCGCACATGACAATATCAGCGCCACATTGCATTGCAAACTTCGCAAATTCAACATCTTCTGACTCGATTTCAATCTTACATGTAAAAGGAAGTTTTTCTCTGGCTTCGACAATAAAAACTTTCAAATCATCAATCGTTTTTAGATGCGTATCTTTGATCATTAAACAATCATCCAACCCCATACGGTGGTTATTGCCTCCACCACAACGAATCGCATACTTTTCAAAAATTCGCAAATGTGGTCTGGTTTTTCGCGTATCTAAAAGTTTGAGCGCATACCCTTCCAATACTTTTTTATAACGTGCTACATTGGTTGCAATACCACTGGCATGTTGCATGAGATTAAGAATGGTACGTTCACAACGCAAAATATTTTTAGATTTGCCCTCAATTAAAGCAACTAAATCGCCCTTTTGAAGGGCATCGCCATCATCAAAATAAAATTTCACATCAAGCTTATTCATCTTACACAACGCCTTAACATAAGGACGTCCTGCAAAAACACCTACATCTTTGCAGATGATATTAGCACTCGCAAAGCTGTCTTTTCCCACTAACGAGAAGAGATCACCTCTGCCGACATCTTCTTCAAGTGCTTTTTTGACAAATTTTTTGATCATAGCTCAAACATCCTATTTAAGGCTGTATATGCCCATTTTCGTGTCTCTTCCAAGACGCTAATTTCATTCTCAAATCGCCCCTCTTTAATGCTTATTAGAACGTTGTAAACGTCTTGGAGTGTTGTTTCATTCATGGTTGGGCATTCTGGTTTTGAGGAAGAGAGCACATAAGTATTCTCTTTACGTAGCCGTTTAATCATGTTATATTCAGTGCCGATTGCCACTTTTTGATCTAAAGGAAGTTTGTTCACATACTCAATAATCTGACTGGTTGATCCTACAAAATCAGAGAGATCGCATACTTCAGGTTTACACTCTGGATGCGTGACGATTAAAATGCCCGGATACTTCTCGCGGTAAAAAGCAATGTCGTCTACATCAAAAAGCTGGTGAACGGAGCAAAAACCGTTATAACATAAAATATCAGCCTCTTTAGGATCACTTCCATCGCCCACGACACAGGATTTAAGCCCCATCTCTTTGGCAATGTTTTGCCCCAAGCAACGATCGGGGACAAATAAAATTTTCTTGTTGCTCTCAAGTGCTTTTGTGATAATTTTTTTAGCATTAGAACTGGTGCAGACATAACCACCCATTTTTCCTATGGCAGCTTTAACATCAGCCGAGGAGTTTATATAGGTGACGGGTAAAATATCTTCTTTAGTAATCCCCGCTTTTTCTAAAACCGCTACGTTTTGATCAAAATAATCCACATCGATCATCCGAGCCATCGCACAACAAGCAATTTTAGGCATTAAAACACGTTTTTCGGGTGCCAAAATTTTAACACTTTGTCCCATAAACCCCACACCGCAAAACACCAAATAAGGGTTGGCATCTTTGGCTGCCCATTGAGCGAGTTGAAGAGAATCTCCCGAAAAATCTGCTAATTCAAAAACTTCATCTTTTTGATAAAAATGCGCCACAATACTTACATGTAACTCTTGTTTGAGTTTTAAAATTTCTTTTTTTAATGTTTGATTATCCACTCTAAATTCCTTCCGTTCTATCGAAAAAAGCCATTATAGCGTTAAAGAAATAATAACAAAATTATTGCTATACTGTGACAACTTCAACAAAGGATCGTGTGTGGATTTTCTCTTTAATATTAACATTCAATTTTACATTTTGAGCTATCTTGTGGGTGGTATTCCCTTTGGTTTATTGCTAGCAAAGCTTTTTACTGGCAAAGACATCAGAGAAAGCGGAAGCGGAAGTATTGGAGCAACCAATGTTCTTCGCGTTCTTAAAGAAAGCGACCCAAAATTGGCGAAAAAATTAGCTATTTCTACCGTTGTATTGGACGCTCTAAAAGGTATTATTTTACTGTTGATTGGAAAATTAATTGGATTAAGTATTGAAACACTTTGGGCTATTGCGATTTTTGCCGTTATTGGACATTGTTACAGTCCTTATCTTAAATTTGAAGGTGGAAAAGGTGTTGCAACAGGAGCGGGTGTGCTTTTTGTGATGCTTCCCATTGAAACATTGATTGCGTTTGGTACATGGTTTATCGTTGGTAAAGTCCTTAAAATTTCTTCTTTATCTTCGCTACTAGCGCTTTGCGCTTTAATTATCTCTTCGTTTATCATTCATCCAGATATTGAGGGTATCAAAACCCATGCGCCCATTTTTATTATCGCTTTTGTCATTGTATATAAACATATCCCCAATATTATCAGGCTTTTTCAAGGCAAAGAATCTAAAGTCATCTGAAAATGCACATTCTCATTAAAAACTTGACGTTTGAAACAATCGTAGGCATTCTTGAAAAAGAACGCCTCACGCCACAGAAAGTTATTTTACATGTAAAGATTGATTATGTCTACCATGGAGAAAACTTTATTGATTACGCAAAAGTGTGTACTTTTTTGGAAACAGAAATGAATCAAATGAATTATTTTTTGCTGGAAGATGCCCTTGATGATTTAAGCCAAAAACTTAAACTTTCCTATCCTCAAATCAACAAAATGAAAATAAAAATTTTCAAACCTGATATTTTGCCAAATGCGATGGTTGGGGTTTCACGAACCATCGACTACTCCAAAAATTAAAATTTAATTAAAAAAACTTTAAATCTAGCTAAAATTATGGTATAATCCCGTTTAAATTTTAGCAACTAAGGAATTTATAATGCGAATTTTAATCGTTGAAGATGAAGTAACCCTCAATAAGACAATTGCAGAAGGCTTACAAGAGTTTGGTTATCAAACCGACAGCTCTGAAAACTATAAAGATGCAGAATACTACATTGGTATTCGTAATTATGACCTCGTTTTAACAGACTGGATGCTTCCTGATGGCGATGGCGTTGATCTTATCAACCTCATTAAACAAAAATCCCCTCGTACCGCTGCAGTGATTATTTCTGCAAAAGATGACAAAGAGAGCGAAATAAAAGCACTTAAAGCAGGTGCTGATGATTATATTCGCAAACCATTTGATTTTGATATTTTAGTCGCTCGTATCGAAGCTCGTTTACGCTTTGGCGGCACAAATGTTATCAAAATTGATGACCTTACAATCGATCCAGATGAAGAAAAAATTACCTATAAAGGTCAAGAGATTGAACTTAAAGGTAAACCTTTTGAAGTTCTTACTCACCTTGCTCGTCATAGCGACCAAATTGTCTCAAAAGAGCAACTCCTTGATGCAATCTGGGAAGAGCCAGAGCTTGTAACTCCAAACGTTATTGAAGTTGCTATTAACCAAATTCGTCAAAAAATGGACAAACCATTAGAAATCTCAACGATTGAGACAGTAAGACGAAGAGGTTATAGATTTTGCTTTCCAAAAAAAGTATAAGAGAAAGCTTTATATTACAATTGGTGTCCGCTTCGGCGACACTGATTGTAATCTTCTCCGTCATTCTTTACAATTACATTAAAATCTCCATTTTCGAAGACATTACTCAAGAACTCACCAAGCAAGCTCAGATTATTGCAACATCTCGTACCAGTTCTGTAGAACGCATGGGCATTAATCTTTTCGATCCATCCCTAAGTTCCATCAATAATCCTGCTGACATTCAAGTCAGTATTGCGATTCGTGTCAATCAAGGGAATGTCCCATCCTTTGAGCATAGTGAAAAAGATAACCAAAAATTTCTTACGATCTATTACCCTTTAGAAAAACGTGACCACTACTTTATCTCTATCACCAAAGATATTTCCAATACCGACATATTGCTCAATAAAATTCTCAAAAATATTCTTATTATTAATTTGACAGCCATTTTTTTAATTCTTTTTTATGCTCTATTTCTATCTCGCATGCTCGTTTTACCCATCCGATCTTTAACCAATAAACTAGCGAGTATGAATGAAAATTTTTTACAAATCATTGACACACAAAAAGTCCCCAGCGAATTTCAACCATTAGGTGCGAGCATTAATAAATTAGTAGAGCGTATACAAATCTTTGTCAACTCTCAAAAAGAACTTTTTATTGGCGCTGCACATGAGCTTAAAACACCCCTCGCTGTTATGAAAACAAAAAATGAAGTCACCCTTTTAAAACCACGAGAAAACGAAAAATACATTGAAACCATTAAGAGTAACAACCAAACGATCAACGATATGAACAAGATGATTAGCAATATTTTAGAGATCGGAAGACAAGAAGGGGCACAATTTGAAAAACCTGTGGAAATTGACCTGATTGTTTTTCTCAAAGAACAGATCAATAACTATACTATCTTAGCTAAAATGGAAGAGAAACATATTATTGAAGATATTATTCCTATAAGCTATAAAATTACGATTCAGCCGACACTTCTAATGCATATTTTGCAAAATTTTGTACAAAATGCGATCAAATTTACGCCTAAAGAGGGTAAGATTACCATCCAAGCTTACCTTAATAAAGAAGGCTTTTTTGTTCAAGTGATTGACGAAGGTATTGGTATTGATGAGAGTAAAGATCTTTTTGCTCCGTTTAAACGTTACGGCAATCAAACAGGTGCTGGACTTGGGCTTTTCCTTGCCAAAAATGCAGCTGATGCTATTGGTGCTAAAATCACCCTCAAAAACAGAGAAGATGCTCAAGGAACCATTGCAACTCTTTTACTTCCTCAGCGCAAACGCTCTCTTTAAATTTCGTTAAAGTATTTTTAGTGTATAAACTCGTCAATAAATTTGACTTTAAATAAGGAAAACCAACATGTCTTTAATGATCACGGAAGAGTGTATTGCGTGTGACGCGTGTCGCGATGAGTGTCCAAATGGAGCGATTGAGGAGTCTGATCCTATTTATATCATTGATCCAGATGTCTGTACTGAATGTGTAGGTCATTACGATGAACCAGCATGTATCTCTGTTTGCCCTGTAGAATGTATCATTCCAGATCCAGATAACATCGAAAGCGTTGAAGAGTTAAAGCTAAAATTTGAACAGCTTAACAGCGACAATTAATGTCAAAACGCACTGCCATTATTGACATAGGATCCAATTCTGCAAGAATGGCAATCTTTGAAAAAAGTAGCCGTTTTGCCTTCCATTTGATTAACGAAACCAAAAGTCGTGTACGTATTGGAGAAGGTGCGTATAATTTTGGTGGTGTGTTACAAGAGCCAGCACTCAAGCGTGCTTTTACAACACTGGAAGAGTTTGGGCATATTATAAAAGGACTTAAATGCAATAAAGTTCTCTGTATTGCAACTTCTGCACTTAGAGATGCTCCAAATGCCCATTTATTTATCAACAAAATACGCAACGAACTTGGCATTAATATCAAAATCATTGAAGGTACTAAAGAGGCTTATTATGGCGCTGTAGGAGCTATTAACTACCTCAATGACATCCATGAAGCTGTTACTATTGATATCGGCGGTGGCTCGACAGAACTGGCAAAGATTGAAAATGGTGTCATTGTTGAAACAATCTCGTTAAACATTGGAACGGTAAGACTCAAAGAGCTCTTTTTTGATAAAAAAATACCTCTAGAAAAGATTCGTGCTTTTATCGATGAAGAGATTGAAAAAATTCCTGAGCGTTTTACATGTAATGATATGATTGGTATTGGAGGAACACTTAGGTCACTTTCTAAAATCATTATGGAAAGTACCAACTATCCTCTTAAAACAGTTCATGCTTTTGAGTATGAGATCACTTCACATGCCTCTTTAGTGGACGCGATTGTAAGTTCCGATGTCTTAGGGCTTAAAAATCTAGGTGTCAGAAAAGATCGTTATGATACGATGAGAGAAGGGTGCATCATCTTTCAATCAATCTATCAAAAACTTGCAACCAAAAAAATTATTACCAGTGGTGCAGGGGTAAGAGAAGGTGCTTATTTATGCGATCTTCTCCGTTCAAATCATCATAAATTCAATCCTGAATTTAAACTCAGTCTACGAAGTTTTAAAGATCGTTTTTCCATGATGGAAGAGGATAATCTCTACATTAAAAGAGTGGCAAATCTTCTTTTTGACGCATTAGCACCTTTACATAATATTCCCGTAAACTATAAAAATGAGCTTGGCGTTGCAGCAGAACTTTACAATATTGGTGCCAAACTTGGCTTTTATCAAAATCATCTTCATAGCTTCTATTTTATTCTCAACAATCTCAACTACGGCTTTTCTCATGAACAGAAGATATTGGTTGCTATGCTGATTAAATACCATGTCAATAAGCTTCCAAGCGTTGAAGATATGGCAACCTATAAGGCATTACTACCTGATCTTCAAACAGTACAATGGCTTAGTTTTCTACTCTCATTGGCCAAGGCGATTAATAGTGATATGAGCCGAAGCCCCATAGCCTTTAGCTATCAAAACCATACCCTTACCATTCAAGCAGAGAAAAAACTCTTTTTGGCTCGTGAACAGATCAAGCAGTTGATTAAACCTGCTTCTTTTGCAATTATAATTAAATAAAAGAGAGATTGTTGAATAGAAGAAAGAAGGGAGCTTTCTAGCTCCCTTCTGCGTAGTATAGATTAAAATTTCTGTCCAATTGTAAATTCAAAGGAAGCTTTTTTATCGCCGACTTCAGACAAAACTGGTTGAGAGAAAATCAAGCCAATAGGGCCTAATGGTGAAACCCACTCAAGTGCCACACCCGTACCACCACGTTTAATATCAAGGTTATCTTCACCAATCATACCATAGTCAAAGAAAATTGCTCCACGCATTTTGAGTCTTTCAACCAATGGGAAACTCGCTTCTACCGTATTGACCAACATGGTATTACCACCAATCAAGATGTTTGTACCACTAAGCATTGGAGAGAGTGAGTTCGATTCATATCCACGAACGGTTCTAACACCACCCATATAGTATTTTTCACCATAAGAGTATTTTTCATCAGCCGTATTCATAGCAAGGTATTTAAACTGTGCTTTATAACGCAAAATAAGATCATAATCAATCAGATCTTGCAAACCATAATATGTTGCAAATTTATTGACACTGCTCATAAATTTCTCATCACCACCCAATCCTGCAATCTCTAAAGTTGAACTTGCAGAAATACCACTTCGAGGAAGATAATAATCATCCGTATTGTTAAAAGAGATACCTGGAACAACAGAACTTTTAAGCGTTGTTTCATCAGTCCATAAAATATTTTTATAGGGTTGAAGCTCATTAGTAAGATTTGAAAGTTTATTTTGTTCTATAATATAGCCAAGAGATACACCCCAGTTACGTGCGATCTTGCGACCCAAAACAACATTAATACCATATTTTTCTTGATCATAATAGAAGTAGTTGTTACTCGCTGCATAAATTTTGCCACCAAGGCTATACACGGAGTCAAACAAACGCGGATTACTTAAAGAAATGGCGCCATTGAGCTCACTATCAGACCTTTCCACATCAATACCCGCTCTTAAACCTGAGCCAAAAATATTACCATCAGAAACACTAGCACTTAATAAAACTCCATCAGATGAACCATATCCGATACCGCCGCCAATAGATCCTGTTGAAGCCTCTTTAACATTAACAACAATATCCATTTTATCTTTACTGATACGCTCTTCTTTAATTTCTACATCTTCAAAATAGCCGGTTCGTTTGAGTGCTTTTTTTGTATCATCAACGTCTGTGCGGCTGTAAAGATCATTATTTGCCAAATAAACTTCACGTCTTACAACTCTATCAATTGTTCGACTGTTACCTGCGATTCTAACATTGTTGATATAGACTTTCTCACCAGGGATGACACGATATGTAATATTCGCAATGTGATTTTGTTTGTCATTTTTGACATCAGGAATAATTTTAACAAAAGCATAACCTTGATCGGCCACTTTGGTCTCGATAAGCGTCATATCTTTACGTAATTTTGCAACGTTGAAAACTTTACCATTTTGAAGGTACATCGCATCAATAACCTCTTTGGTATCAATAAAACCTTCTGGAATTTCAATAGCAACGGTTCCAACTTTATACTGTTCGCCTTCGGTAATGCTATAAACAAGATCCGCGGTATAGCTATCGAGGTATGTTTTTAAGAATGGCTGACTTACTTCACAATCGAGATAGCCTTTTTGCATATAAGCATCTTTAATACGTGCTGAGTCATGTTCTAAATCGCCTGTTCTAAGTTTTCCATCATTGAAACCCCACATCCAAGGAAGCCACTCTGCTGACTTATTGGCAATGTTCGGCTCAACATCATCATAACCAAGCGCTTTAGAACCACACAAAGTAACTTTTTTAATGACAACGTTTTCACCACGATTGATCACAAAGTCAAGCGACATTGAAAGTTTTTCACTGAGTGGCGTCGTTTTAATCTCTACGACGGTGTCAAAATAACCTTTATCTTCATAAAACTTGATGATTTTCAGCTTAGAAAGTTCAGCTCTTTCCGCATCATAAACTTCACCTTTTTTGATACCAGCAAGTTTATTCATCTCATCTTTATCACTATCACTAATGCCTAAAAAATCAACTTTAGCAATGACTGGTTTCTCTTTAACATGGATCATTAAAGCACCTTCACTCACCTCTTCGATCCATACATCTTCAAAATAGTTCTGTTTGTAAAGCGTTTTAACCGCTTTATCGATTTTTTCCATATCGACAGAGTCACCGGCTCTCATATCGATCATCTCTGAAGCCATCTCTGGTGAGAGGTGGATCAAACCATCAAACTGAAGGCTTTTTAACGGAGCCGCACACAATGTAGTTGCGACAACAAGAGACAACGCAGTTATTTTTTTCATACTGATTAGCCCTAAAATTTATTTTTTTTAGATATTTTGAATATAATACCATCTCTAGAATTAAGTGCCTATTAAACCCGTAAAATGGCTGTTTTTTGGCACTCAAAGTTGTGTGAATGAAGGAGTTTTTATGGTTGTGGGTATTGTCGGATTAGGTTTAATGGGAGGCTCATTAGGATTAGCGCTCCAAAATACAAAATTGGTCTCTAAAATTGTTGGCTTTGACCACAACCTAAGCCACTGCGAAGAAGCGTTAAAGTTAGGTCTTGTTCACGATATTGTCTCTTTTGCAGAAATTAAAATATGTGATGTTATTTTTCTTTCTATCCCTGTTGGTGGCATCATTAAGGCACTTCAAGATCTTCAAGATGTCTCGTCTAAAACAACCATTATTGACATGGGAAGTACCAAGGCTGAGATTGTTGCTTCGGTGCCCAAGGCAATTCGAACGAATTTTATAGCCGCTCACCCAATGACAGGAACTGAAAAATTTGGTCCAAGTGCGGCGATTCAAAACCTTTACCATGACAAAGTTGTTGTTCTCTGCGATACGGATAACAGTGGCGATCTACATAAAAACAGAGCGATTCAAATTTTTTCACATATTGGTATGAAAATTGTTTTTATGGACCCTATTTCACATGATGCGCATGCCTCTTTTATTTCACATCTTCCTCACGTTATTAGTTACGCGTTGGCTAATAGCGTTATGGGGCAGGAAGATCCAAAAAGTATTTTAGCACTTGCAGCAGGTGGTTTTCGCGATATGAGCAGGGTTGCTAAAAGTTCCCCTCAAATGTGGTCAGATATTTTTAGACAAAATAAAACAAACCTTTTAAGTTCCATTGAGGTTTTTGAGCAAGAACTCGAAAAATCGAAAAAAATGATCGAAGAAGAGGACTGGAAAGGGCTCGAAGCATGGATGAGTCGAGCAACTACCCTACACAAAATCCTCTAATATTTTACCAATTATTTTACGATCTATGGGGTGTTTAGCACCCCCGTAAAGATTGGCTTCAAGTTTTTCGATCCAACGATCAACTTCTTCATTTTTACCTTGATACTTGAGCAACTTTTGCAACAATGCTTTTTGTTGCATACTGCGTGGAATAAGCTTCACTTTTTTGAAACGGTACACTAAACTCAGAGCCAAAATCATTGCTCCTGCAAAACCAAAACCTAATGCAAAACTTCGCCCATCCATCTGCCATGAAACCGCCAAAGGTAGACTTTGAGCTCTTTCTTCTTCTGCCACACCTTTTTCGCTCTTGGCTACCAAAGATTCACCTCGTACTTTGATCGTTTGAGAAGGTGTTACAATCTTTTCGATACGTTTTTTAATGGGATGGTAAAAACGCAACTCCCAAGGGGAAATCTCAAAGGATTTTTGAGCATTAATCGCAAATTTTTGAACAAATTCGCCTTTGAGCTTTTCGCTTTCCATCCATGTCGTCACTTTGGGTGTGTCGCTAAAAACAACCGCATCAGGAAGATTGAGTTTAAAAGGTTCAATATCATCAAAATTACCCTCGCCTGTAATTTTAAGAGTGACGTTAAGTGCCTCATTAGGTGCAATATCTTTTTTATCAACCTGAACATCCATCGAAAAATCGCCTAACAAATCAACACCCTCTAGCGGCTTCACATGTAAGGTCAAATCATTGGAAACGATGCTCTTCCACTGGATTTGGCTGATAAACATTTCACGAGAGGTCACTTGCCTTGCAACATCAATTTTAGCAGCGGCGATACGCTGATCGCCACTTTTTTGCGGATAGATCATGTAATGGATCGTATGTATGACATCATCACCCTCAACATGAGGATTGTCTTTAGTAAGCTCTTTAACCCAAAAACCCTCTAGTGTTGGCTTTAAAAAGCGCATATCTACCAGATTTTCGTTTTTATTGCGCTTGAAAATAAACGAGAGTTTAACCCCTTCGTGACGCATAGGCATAGCATTTGAAACTTTCATCTCAAACGAGAAAGGCTCCTTGCGTGAACTTGTGGCAACCTTTTGTGAAAATTTCAAATGAATCGGTTCTGTCAGCTCTTTTTTACCATCTACAATCACCTCATACGAAGGAATCGTAACGTCATGGTCGGGATAAAAGGTAAAATAGTGATCAAGTTGTTTAGTCACAGATCCATTGACAAGTTCAATACTTTGACGACTTTGGCGCGAAACAATGGTAAAACCATCAATCTGTTCAATGGCAGGAAATTTGATGCTATCGCCCTTGGCACTTAACACCAATGTAGCACTCTCACCTTGCTCAATAGAAGGTTGCACCAAAAAAGCGCGCGCACCAAAAAGCTCAAGTGTGCAAAGAAGTATGAGCCCTAAACTACCATGTAATCGCATTATTCTTCTCCGTTTTCTCACTTTTATAAAGAGGCATAGGCTTGGTTGTCGGCTCATTTTTCATGAGTGCTCTCTCCCATTTTTTGGCTTCTTGCTCATCCATAGGTTTCGGTGTCATTTCTGCTTGTGAAGGTTCTTTCTCACGTTGATCGCTCTTTTCTTCCTTACCTTTTTCACCACTTTTATCTGCTTTTTGAGGCTCTTGTTTTTCGTTTTTAGGTTGATTTTTCTCTTCTTGCTTTTTGTTTTGCTGCTGTTTGAGATACTCTAAATTATAACGTGTTTCTTCATCTTCAGCCACATTCAACGCTTTCTCATACGCCTTAATCGCCTCATCAATACGTCCAAGTTGTGCCAATGTGTTGCCTTTGTTGTGGAGAGCTTGGTGTTGTAAGGCTTCATCTTTGATGCCTTCATAAAGGCTCAAAGCTTTCTCATACTGTTTTGTTTTATACAAAGCATTGGCAAGATTGTAAGCTGAGGCATCACTCTGTTTGGAAGCACTCACCTGCTCATACAAACGCACCGATTCATCAAAAGCGCCTTTTTCATAAGCACTTTTGGCTTGTGCCATTTCCCACCAATCCAAAATACCACTGTGTGCAGGTAAAACGCCTACACATAACACCATAAGGGAACTTAAACGCTTTACATGTAAAGCGTGAAAAGTGAAAAACAAGAGTATTAAAGCAATGGCTAACGGATAGTAAAAAAGCTCTATTGCCTCATAGGGTTTTTCTTGTTGAATATTTTTTTTGGAAGCTTTCAGCGCAACTTGCTCGCATAACCACCCTATTTCGCCAAGATCGCCGCTGGTTGCAATATACGCTCCACCCGTTTTAAGCGCTAATTCTTTGAGGTTATCCGCTCGCTTGGTGATGACAAGGTTGCCTTTTTGATCTTTTAAGGCTTCACCTTTTGCCGTGTAGATCATAGCGCCTTTTGTTGTTCCAACAAGGAGAAGATGAACACGTATCTGCTCTTTGCGCGCAAGCTCAAGCGCTTCTTCAATTTTCTCCCCATCGGCGCCATCGGTGATGATTAAAAGATCTTTACTCGCCTCTTTTAAAGGGGCAAAGACTCTTTTTGCAGAAATGAGTGCCGCAGGAATAGAACTTCCTTCACTGCTCATACTCTCGGAGTTAAGATGTTTGAGCAAAAAATTGAGACTGGCTCTATCTTCACTCATCGGTGCGACTAAAAAACCATCATTTGAAAAAGCCAGCAATGCAAATTTAAAACCATCAAGTTTTTCAAAAACTCGCTCTATGGCTATTTTGGAAAAGCTCAAACGAGAGGGATAAATGTCTTGAGCAAGCATCGAGTTTGAAATATCAAGCGCAATGGCTAAGGTACTAACAACGTGCGTTTGAAGCTCTGTCTCTTTGTTTACATGTAACGTCGGTCTCGCAAGGGAAAGCACTATCAAAGCAAGTGCTATTAAGAATAATCGAGGCTGTCTGGTCGCACTTTTTTTCTCAACCAACAATTTTTCAAGCATCTCACCTGAAAAAATTGAGCTCTCTTTTGGGGCACGAAGCACTTTCCACCACAAGGCTAAAAGCGGTAAGAGAAGGAGAAAAAAGGGTGATTCTAATTGCATATATTCTGCCTAAATGCCAATTTCCCATAACCCAAAAGAGCTAGGAAGGCTGCCAATAATGGATACATGTAAAGATACTGATAGCGATATTTTCCAGAAGCACTTTGCAAACTCTGCTCCATGGCATCAATTTTGGTGTAAATTTCTTCAAGTGTTTTGGCACTATTCGCCTTAAAAAAAGCGCCGCCACTTTTTTGGGCTAGCAGGCTCAACACGCCCTCATCAAACTCACCTTCTCGCCCAATTCCAATGGCATAAACTTTGATTTTTTCGCTCTCAAGCGCTCGCAACGCTGCCTCTAGGGGAACATTGCCTGTGGTATTAAAACCATCGGTGAGCAGAACAACGACTTTTTCTTTAGCACTGTTTTTTTGAAGCAATCTTGTTGCTAAAAAAAGGGCATCGTACATCGCTGTTTTCGTGCCAGCAATGCCCTCTTCAAGATTTTGAACGATCATAGAAGCACTCTCAAAATCATACGTCAAAGGGGTTGCTACATACGCAAAATCACCAAAAATAATGACGCCAATGTTATCCATCTTTCGCTTTTCAATAAAGGATGCCGCCAGCTGTTTAGAGAGAACAAATTTGCTCTTCATCGAAGTTCGGTCAAACAACTCTTTATGCATGGACTCACTCACATCTAAAAGCAAAAGAATGGAATGCGACAGACGCAGTTGCTCCTCTTTGCTTTGAATAACGGGCGAAGCAAGTGCTGTAAACAGCATACTAATACCAAGCCATTTTAGAATGGTTTGCAGGCGATGACTCTTTACATGTAAAGGCATTGAGAGAAAATGCGGCATATAAATCGCACTCATTTTATGCTTACATGTAAAGGCACAGAGGATGAAAAGAAGCAACCCTAAAAAGAGGTACGGATACTCAAACGTTAGCATCTTCATTCCCTAAAAACTGTTGCCATAAAGCTTTCTCTTCTTCACTCAGTGGTGCATCGTAAGCTCGGTACTTATAGTTGCCTAATCTTTCTTGCAGTGTTTCAAAAGCGGCTTTGTTAGCATCATCTACCACCAAAGTGCCAAAACGACTAAGCGCATACGCGCACGCTTTTGCATCAGCAATATTAACAGTTTGCAAAATCATCATCGCTTTCTCTCTAGGAGATAATGGCTTTTTTTTACTTTTTAGTTTCCACCCAATCCACGTAAGAATACCGATAAGAATAAGGGCTAGAAAAAGCATCCAAAGCCATGAAACGTCGCCAATCTCTACCAAACCTTTAATATCTTTGAGCCCTTCCATTACATTGCCCTCAAAAACGAAGAGAGCTTGATATAAGGGTCTTCATTGGTGTAAAGAGATAAAAATGCAATGCGGTGTTTTTTAAAATAACGCTCTAACTCTCTATCAAAGCTTGTTTGACGTGCCGTATAAGCTTTGACCATTCCCTCATCAAGAACTACTTTTTCTTCACGTAAAGTTGTCGGATCTTTAATGTAAAGCGAGCCTAGAGCCGTTGGTTTTTCTTCAAAATGGTCACGTATCTTGATGGCAACCACAGAGTGTTTTTTAGCAATCGCTTCTAACATGGGAAGTTCAAAAAAATCACTGAGGATAAAAAGAAGAGAGGGTTTTTTGATTCTAAGAAGTGCGTATTCTTGGATAACCTTCCAATTCAATCGTTTGGAAATCACAGGTATTTGGAGTGTTTTATGGGTTGCTTCTCGCACCATCGCCTCTTTTTTAGAAGCAAAACTCTCATAAAGCACGCTGTCTGAGAGTAGTGCCAATGAAAAAAAGTCACTGTTTGTAACTGCACTAAACCCCAAAAGTGCTACCACTTCTGCCATGACTTCTTGCTTCATACGGTCAACGCCAAAGTGTAAACTACCGCTCATCAAACCTAGTGCATAAACATTAATTTCTTTCTCTTCAAAAAAACTACGCAGTTGCATTTGACCTGTTTTAGCGCTTTGCTTCCAGTCAATGCGTTTGACATTGTCGCCGTACATGTAAGGACGAATTTGCGCAAAATCATACCCATCTCCTTCTTTCAAGGAGGGATTTGCCCCCACCATCTCACCAAAAAGATGTTTGCGACTGCGCGCGATGATTGTGTTATAGCTAAGTGTTTGCACAGTTAGGGAAGAGGAATTGTCTCGATGATTTGATCTATCAGAGCATCTGTCGTCACTCTTTGCGCTTCTGCCTCATAGCTTAAAATGATGCGGTGGCGCATCACTTCTTTGCTCACGCTTGCAACATCCACGGGCGTTACAAAATCTCTGCCTAAAAGAAGCGCATGAGCTCTACAGGCTTTATGCAAGTCAATGGTTGCCCTTGGGCTTGCTCCATAACGAATCATCCCCTCAAGGCTTGCTAAACCATACGCTTTAGGCTCACGCGAAGCAAAAACAATGTCTGCTATATAGGCTTCAATCTCAGAATCGATATGAACCATTTTGAGCTTATCTTGTAGCGCTTTCAATGTTGTAGCATCTAGCACTTTCTCAATGCCCTCTTGCATTCCTAAAGCCACCCTACGTGCCATGTGTATCTCTTCTTCTTTGGTGTTGTAACCTAGAAAAATCTTCATCATAAAACGATCAAGTTGCGCTTCGGGTAGAGAGTAGGTTCCTGTTGATTCAATCGGGTTTTGTGTCGCTAGTACCAAAAAAGGTCGAGGTAGTTTAAAACTCTCCTCTCCAATTGTGACTTGATACTCTTGCATCGCCTCAAGAAGTGCTGACTGTACTTTTGCTGGGGCACGGTTAATCTCATCGGCTAAAAGAAGGTTGGTGAAAATTGGCCCTTTTTTGACAACAAATTCGCCACTTTTAGGGTTATAGATTTCAGCACCAATAATATCACTAGGAAGAAGATCAGGCGTAAATTGAACTCTGCCAAAACTGAGTCCTAACGCTTTTGCAAGTGTGTTGATCGTTGTTGTTTTAGCAAGTCCTGGAACGCCCTCAATGAGAACGTGACCCTCGCAAAGAAGTGCAATAATGAGAAAGTCAATCAGTTTTGAATGGCCCACAATAACTTTTGAAATTTCTGATTTTAATGCGCGTAATGCTTCCATCAAACTGCCTTTGGAAGATGTCGAAAAATGTTTAGTTGCCACCAAACCTTACAAGTGCGCTTGCCCATGTAAAACCACCACCGAAGGTATCTAAAAGCATCAAATCGCCTTTTTTAATGCGTCCCTCTTCATAAGCATCGTTCATTGCCATCGGAATAGAAGCGGCTGAAGTATTGCCATATTTTGCTACGGTTAGAACAGTTTTCTCAATTGGGAAATCAAGTTTTGCTCGTACCGCTTCAATAATTCTAAAATTAGCTTGGTGCGGTATAAAATGATCAATTTGTGAAGCAGTTATATTATTTTTTTCTAAAATATCAATGACGTCATTTGTAAGTGTTTTAACCGCCACTTTATAAACATCATTACCCTGCATTTTAATGTAATTGAGTTTATTATCAAGGGTTTCTTGCGAACACGGGTATTTTGAGCCACATCCTGGAGTAATTAAAAGGTCACCATAACGTCCATCAGCAGAGGCATGTATATCTAAAATTGCTTCATTTTTATTTTCAGTCACACCAATAATAGCTGCACCCGCACCATCACCAAAAAGAATACATGTTCCACGATCGGTATAGTCAATCATGCTACTGATTTTTTCTGCGCCAATGAGCAGAACATTTTTCTTAGCTCCTGACTCGATGAAAGCCTTTGCCATAGAAAGCATGTAAACAAATCCGCTGCACGCTGCACTAATGTCAAACGCCATCACATCATTAATGCCAAGTTTCCCGGCAATAACACACGCCGTTGAAGGCATACAAAGATAATCAGGCGAGAGCGTTGCACAGATGATCAAATCAACCTCTTCTTTTGCAATGCCTGCTCGCTCAATCGCAAGAAGTGCCGCTTTAACACCAAGATCGCTTGTTGCTTCTTCATCGGATGCAATACGTCGCTCTTTAATACCTGTACGCTTCTCAATCCATTCATCCGTAGTCTCAACCATTTTTTCAAGATCAAGATTGCTAAGAATTCGAGAAGGCGCATAGCCTCCAATAGATTTTAAAGATGCGTACACGTTTATCCTTTATTGTTCTAAGAGCACTAATTTCTGCTCAATATCCGCATTGATACTAGAGCTTGAAAAATTAATTGCTTGAAAAATAGCATTTTTAACTGCTTTTGCATTGCTTTTGCCATGACCAATAATGGCACAACCATTAATACCAATCAAAGGCGCACCGCCGTATTCTGCATAATCAACTTGCTTTTTAAGCACCGTAAATACTTTACGCATCAAAACCGCTCCAGCAATGGCTAAAGGTGAGCGTCGTACATTTTGTTTGATAATCTTTGTAATTGAATCGGCAACGCCTTCACTGGCTTTGAGTAAAATATTTCCTACAAAACCATCACAAACTATGACATCAACGGAACCATCAAAAACATTGTTACCTTCAACATTACCTACAAAACTCTCAAGTTTTTTAAGTGTTTCAAACGCTTCTTTAGTTGTTTCATTGCCTTTGCTCTCTTCTTCACCATTTGAAAGTAATCCAACTTTAGGTTTGGCAATTTTAAGAACATCTTTTGCGTATGCTTCGCCCATAATAGCAAATTGTGCTAAATGTTCTGCTTTACAGTCTACATTGGCACCTACATCTAATACAAGACTAAGTTTACCTTGTATGGCTGTTGGCATAATGGTAGCAATAGCAGGACGCAAAACGCCTTTAAGTCTTCCAATGCGTAGCGTTGCTAAACTCATTGTAGCCCCACTGTGTCCCATAGAGACTACTGCATCTGCTGTTTTATCCTTAACAAGATCAACCGCTTTATAAATCGATGTTTCTTTACGTTTAAGCGCATTGGTTGCTGCTTCGTGCATGTCTAAAACATCAGCTGCTTCAACAAATGAGACTCTGTTTAAATATTCGTTAGGGATAAGAGGTTTGAGAACGCTAACGTCCCCTACAAGAAGTGCTTTGAATTGGCGCTCTTTGAGCGCATGAAGGGTTCCTTCAACAATTGGAGAGGGACCAAAGTCCCCTCCCATTGCATCAATTGCTATGGTTAGCATTTAGTTTTTATATTCGCCTGTTGTTTTGTTCACTCTATGAGGCATTTTCCATGTTCCATCGCTATCTTTAACTGGCATAGGAAGTGTCACGGTATAATGTGTTCTTCTTTTTGCGCCTCTGGTTTTGCTCACTCGTCTCTTAGGTACTGCCATTTTACTCTCCTTTTAGTTGTTCACATTGTCCACAATAGTGGTAATCACTTTTGAAAGCTTCGATTTCACTTTGAAGAATTGTATCAACATCAATCGAACCATCAAAAAATTCTATTACATTTAAAAGCTCTTCACCTTCTTGGTCTTCATAAAGTCCATCACTGGCAAAAACTTCAATGCCCTCATTGACCATCAGCTTAAAGCTTTCAGCACATCGGTCACACAAGTGTGGAAGATTTCCTTCCATAACGCCTGTACATTTTACCATTGTCTTACTCGTCTTTAAAGCTTCTCCAAAAAATCTAATCTCACCTAAAGATGTTTCAAAATGAATCCCATTAGCGGGAATTTTTTTGAATTCTATATTCATTGGACTTAGAGAATTTCTCTTTTTGCGAAAAAGAAATTAATCTCATTTTTTGCATTTTCTAAGCTATCGCTACCGTGTACAGCATTTGCATCAATACTGTCAGCAAAATCAGCTCTAATAGTACCTTTTGCTGCTTCTTTAGGATTGGTAGCTCCCATAAGATCACGGTTTTTAAGAACAGCGTTTTCGCCTTCTAAAACCATTACTACAACAGGTCCACTAATCATAAATTTAACAAGATCACCAAAAAATGGTCTGCTTGCATGAACTGCATAAAAAGCTTCTGCATCAGCTTGGCTGAGTTGTACTTTTTTCATCGCTGCAATTTTTAACCCATTTGATTCAAATCTGTCAACAATTTTACCAATAACATTTTTCGCTACTGCATCTGGTTTAATAATGGATAATGTGCTTTCCACAATCCTCTCCTATATATAATTGAATTTCATAACTTTGTAGGGAATTAGAACGTGGGAGTATAGCAGAATTTTTTTTTAATATCAATTAAATTATATTTTATACTTCAAAGGCAAAGAGGGAAACCCCTCTTTGTGGCTTTTATTCAGCACAAGGCGTTGTGCCTTTTCTCATATCTGGTCCGATTTCCTCACGACTTGGTTGGCCAGCATATGGTGCATCCCATACGATACATCCCTCAGTTGGACAAGCCTCAGCACATGCTGGAGCATCATGATGACCTACACATTCAACACATTTGTCAGCGTAAACGTAATAGATATCAGCACCTGTTGGGTTATCGCTATCATCTACAATTGCTTCCACTGGACATTCATCGATACAAGCACCACATGCGATACAAATATCAGTAATTTTTACTGCCATAATTTCTCCTTAACATTGGTTTTATACTAGCGAAAAACTATATCGAAACTAAATTGAAATTGATATTAAACCCAAATTGCTAGTTAAAAACCACCAAAAGGATTAATCTAATCAATTCAACTAGAACCTTTTCTTTCCAATCAGAAAAACTCGTTCCAAGATCTTTTATTGAAGAAATCTTGCATTAAATTTTGAAGCATGCAATATAGCTTGCGGCTGTCAACTATTTTAGCAAAAAAGTAAATAAATATTTAACTATATTAAAAGGTATTTTTGCCTATTATATTTAAACGATATTTTATATTTGGAGCACAATTTATGAATTCCTTGGCAAAAAAAGTAACAATTTTACAAGTCTTGATCGTTTCATTTGCAATTTTTGCTTTTATTCTTTATATTAATTTTTATCTTAGTAGCTATATTAAGCAAGAAACGGAACAAAAAATTACGGCAAATATTACAGGATTGCAACAAACCGTTAAAGTTTATAATAGCGCACTTGAAGATACTGCCATTAAGCTTTTTACAGTTTTTGAATCAGGCTTTGGTAGTTTCCACATCGACTCCAGTGAAAAAATCAAAGTTAATAGCATCGATACACCTTTGATCGCAGCAGATGGACATACACTCAACAATAACTTTACAAAAGTCGATGCTTTTACTGAACTTACAGGAACTGTTGCGACTATTTTTGCACTTCAGGGTGATGACTTTGTTCGGGTTTCAACTTCGCTCAAAAAAGAAGATGGATCACGTGCAATGGGGACGATGTTAGGAAAGGCTAGCCCTGCGTATGAATCTATTATGAAAAAGCAAAAATATATTGGAAGTGCAAGGCTTTTCGGTAAAGATTACATTACCGTTTATGCGCCAATAATTGAAAATAATAAAATCATAGGTATTTTATTTATCGGTTATAATTTTACTGAAGGACTTAAAGCATTAAAGCAACAAATCAATAGCATGAAAATAGGCGATAATGGCTATTTTTATACAATGAATATCAAAAGTGAATCATACGATATTCATCCAAAATTAGATGGCTCCAAAATCTCCTCAGAGCTTGATAAAAAGATATTAGCTCAAAAGCAAGGAATATTCGATATAACAGAAGAAGGTGAAGCTAAAATCATCAGTTTTCAGACCTTTGATAAATGGAATTGGATTTTAGTTGCCAAAGCTAATGCAAAAGATTTTCAAGCAGCTAATGATAAACTGAGAAATAACCTCATTGTCACCTCTGTCATTATGACCTTCATCATTGTGATTATTATTTGGACACTTATTAATCAAATTATTACGAAACCTCTTAATAACCTCATTGAAAAAGCAAAAGATCTTTCCAGTGGTAATGGTGATCTTACGCGTCACCTAGAAATCAAAGGAAATGATGAGATTGCACAGGCGAGTGAACAAATTAATAATTTTATTGAAAAAGTGCGTATTCTCATTTGTAATGCTAAATCACTCTCTAGTGAAAATTCTTCTATTTCACATGAACTTTCAACCACATCTTTACAGGTTGAAAAACTGGTTGAAAAATCTTCTTCGATTGTTCTTGATACAACCAGTCAAGCAAATCACGTCCGCGCAGACATGAGTGTTTCTATTGATCAAGCAAAACATAGTAAAGAAGATATGGTCAAAGCCAATGGCGCACTCCAGTCGGCTACAAGCGCTGTTATAGCACTAACAAAAGAGATACAAAAAAGTTCGGCAACTGAAATTGAGCTTGCTCAAAAGCTCAATCAATTGAGCACTGATGCAGAACAAGTGAGAAGTGTTTTAACAGTGATTAGTGACATTGCCGATCAAACCAACCTTTTAGCATTAAATGCTGCTATTGAAGCAGCGCGTGCAGGCGAACACGGACGAGGTTTTGCTGTCGTTGCTGATGAAGTACGTAAACTTGCTGAACGCACTCAGAAAAGTCTTATTGAAATCAATGCAACGATCAATGTGATTGTGCAATCAATTGTTAATTCGAGTGAACAAATGAGCCATAATTCACAAAAAGTTGAAGAGTTAGCCAATACAGCTCAAAAAGTCGAAATCAGCCTTCAGGAAAGTTTTACAATTATCAGTGCTGTTACAAAAATTACTGAAAATACTGTTGATAGTTACCTTCAAACAGGACAAGAAATTGATATTATCATCAATAAAATAGGTGAAATCAATAAAATTTCAACAGAAAACAGTCGTAGTGTTGAAGAGATTGCAGGGGCTGCTGAACATCTAAGCCGTATGACGGAAAACCTCAACCACAAGCTCGGAGAATTTAGAACATAAAATAAGCATAAACCTTATAAGAGAAAATTAGTCCTATTGCTTAAAAACCATTTTTTATATTTAATTGTATAATTTCTGTACCAATAAAAATTCTCAATTAAAGGATGATCATGCTAGTAACTAATAAAGCTCCTGACTTTACAGCAACCGCTGTTTTAGGCGACAATCAAATTGTTGATAATTTCAATCTATATGAAAATTTTGGATCAAAAGGAACCGTTCTTTTCTTTTATCCTTTGGATTTTACATTTGTATGTCCATCTGAAATCATCGCATTTGATAAAAGACTAGAAGAGTTTAAAAACCGTGGCATTAATGTCATTGGTGTTTCTATCGACTCACAATTTTCGCACTTTGCATGGAAAAATACTCCTGTCAACCAAGGCGGTATCGGTCAAGTAAGATTCCCACTTGTAGCAGATCTTTCTAAAAAAATTGCTCGCGACTATGATGTTTTGTTAAATGAAAGTGTTGCTCTTCGTGGTTCTTTTCTTATTGATAAAGATGGCACCGTAAGACATGCCGTTATTAACGACTTACCACTAGGAAGAAATATCGATGAGATGCTTCGTATGATTGATACAATGCTCTTTACAAATGAATACGGTGAAGTTTGCCCAGCAGGTTGGCAAAAAGGTGATAAAGGTATGACAGCTAGCACCGCAGGTGTTGCTGATTATCTTGCGCATAATTCCGATAAACTCTAATAAAGTAAGCTAAGAGAGAATCTCTCTTAGCTTACTTCTTTTTACAAAGTCCACATGCTTCTACAGTGGCAATAACATCCAGACGATCAATTTTAACTTTTTTCTCATTTTCTAATGTTGTTTGATAGGCAAATAAACTTGCATCATAATCAACATCTTCAATAGCGCCACATTGCTGGCAAATAAAATGGATATGTGGCTTTGAGTAAATGTCATAACGCATTTTCCCCTCTGCGACATTAACTTCAATCACCACGCCTTTTTCTTTAAGCGTCGCAAGATTTTTATAAACCGTTGCCAAAGACATCGATGGATTCTCTTTTTTGAGTGCATTATAAAGATCATCAATCGTTGGATGCGTTTTTTTATCTAACTCTTTAAGAACTGATATTCTTTGGGGTGTTGCTTTCAGTTCTTTAGTTTTAAGTAGATTCATAAAATCATTCATTATATATACCCCCTCTCATTATCTTTTTTTGAATCATTCCATAATGGAGCTCAATTTTGCTGAAAATAAATCAACTAATATTTTTTATTTATTAATAGACTTCTTTTAAAATCACTTCTGCTAACTGTTCAGCGCTAAGACCCAGCCTATTTTCAACTAAATGCGTTGCCCCATGAGTAATAAAAGAATCTTCATATTCAAATGTTTTAATCTTTACATGTAAAGTATGTTTTTCTTTGAGTGCCATTAAAAGCGAACCTACTCCTCCAATTTTTGCACTGTCACTAAAAACATACCATTTTTCATACTCTTGTGCTAACCCAATAAGTTGCGTCTCATCTAAAGGCTTTACAAAACGCAAATCAATAATACCGGCATCAATACCTTCCTCAGCGAGTATTTTCGCTGTTGCCACAGCTTTACCAACACCGCTACCATACCCTAGAAGTAAAACGGTACTTTGTCCTTCTTGAAGCAATTGCGCTTTTCCATATTCAAAAGGTAAAGATTCAAACCCATTGCATTCTAAAAATGCCCCTCTAGGATAACGAATCGCTAAAGGTCCTTGATGGGTATAGGAATATTGAATAGCTTCGTGCATTCCTTTCTCATCTCGTGGAGCCATTAAAGTCATGTATGGAATAGCACTCAAATAAGAGATATCAAAAACACCTTGATGTGTTTCCCCATCTTCTCCCACAATGCCAGCTCGATCAATCGCAAAAACAACATCTAAGTTCATAATACAAGCATCATGGATGACCTGATCGTAGGCTCTTTGTAAAAAAGTAGAGTAGATAGCGATATAAGGTTTAAAGCCCTCTTTTGCCATAGCACACATAGAAGTTACGGCATGTTGCTCTGCAATAGCAACATCCCAAAAGCGATTTGGATACGCTTGCATGAGAGGGGTTAATCCTGTTCCACTTGGCATTGCAGCAGTCACTCCCACAACATTATCATGCTCTTTTGCCAAAGCCATTAATGCTTCTGAATACATTGTCGTGGCATTTTTACTAACGCCTTGCTTAAGCGCTTCACCACTTGCAACATCAAAAGGACCCACACCATGCCACTTTTCATAGTAGCCCTCCGCCATTTCATAGCCTTTGCCCTTGAGGGTTTGGGCATGGACTATCACTGGTTTTTTCAAACTTTTTGCCGATTGAAGTGCCTTGATAAGGCTTTCTAAATCATGCCCATCAATTGGTCCAATATAATCAATTCCTAACTCTTCAAATAGCATGCCTGGTGTTATGAGTTTGATACTCTCTTCAAATTTCTTTGCCATATAAGTCGCACTTTCTGGCAAATATTGAAGAATCTGTTCGGTTGTTTTTTTAATTTTCTGATAAAAAGTACCCGCCATAGCTTGTGATAAAAACTTGCTAATGGCTCCAATCGGTTTTGAAATACTCATCTTATTGTCATTTAAAATAATGACCACGGGGTATCTACGGTCCCCTAGTTCATTAAGGGCTTCGTACACCATTCCTGCACTAAGAGAACCATCACCAATAAGAGCAATAGGAACACGCTTGTGTTGCTCATTTTTAAGCGCTATTGCCTTTGCCGCACCAACAGCCAAAGAAATAGATGTCGAACTATGTCCTGCTACGAAATAATCATACGGTGATTCATCGGGTCTTGTGTAGCCACTAAGACCATCCAGTTCGCGCAATGTATTAAATTTTTCCCAACGATCTGTGATAAGTTTATGCGTATAAGCTTGATGGCTTACATCAAATATAAAAGGGTCATTCTTAACATCAAAGACATAATGCATAGCAACGATGAGTTCTACTGCACCCACATTGCTACTTAGATGTCCTCCGTTTTTGCTAACGGTTTGAATAATTTTTTGCCTAATCTGATCACAATATTCGTTTAATTCTTCAATAGAACATTCTTGTAGTTGTTTCATGTCGTCCAGTACTTCTTAGTTTTCTTGTAATAAATATTTCACTTTGTCTAAACGCATTGCCAAATTGCCATCTAAATTACCTACATCACTGAGAATGACCACACCACCTAAGGTTATAGCATCATCTGAGGTTACTTTAATCTTTTCATCCTCTGTATATAACTCTTTTAGGGCATCAAGATCTTTAGGGTTAACTCTTAACTCAATTTTACTAGCTTCTTTTACCTCTTGTAACAGTGCTTTGGAAAGGGACGCTGCAATTTGAGAGCTTGATAAACTAACCTCTTTTTTGATCACTTCTTTTGCAATTTCAAAAGCCGTTACACTCATATCCGTTTCAAGTTTAGCCAACCGCTCTTCCATACTTTTATATAATGTATCCAAATGTCCTATGGATTTGAGGTAACGCGATTTAATCTCTGAAAGAGAAGCTTCACCCTCTTCTTTTGCTTTTTGATACCCTTGAGAATAAGCATTTTCGCGCTCACGCGTTAGTTCTTCATTCAGTCTATTATTAAAGTCTTGCTCTTGCTTTTCTATCTGAATTTGAAGCTTAACCACATTTGAGGTAAGCTCATCTGTTTTTTTGAGTAACTCTTCAATAAATTGATTTTGTGTACCCTCTTCTATGCGTGCAATATTGATAATTTCATCACCAATTGGTTTTGTCTCAGTATCATAGATGCTTTCTGGTATATAAGCATCATTTACATGTAAAGTCGCTGGTGTCTCTACTAAATTAGAGCCCAATACTTTAAACCGATAGCTCTGTACGGAGTGGTCGTCCACTCGGTCTTTATCAATAATATTATCTGCCATATTAACCTATCATCTCTTCGGCTTCTCCGATTTGGAGGATACCTTGTTCTGAAAGTTTTTGTACCTCTTCGACAATCTTTCGTTGAGACTCTTCTACGTCCTTCACACGCACCGCACCTAAGAAGTTCATCTCTTCTACAAATGCCTCTTGCGCACGCTGAGACATATTGTCAAAAAACTTTCGTCTAAGCTCTTCAGCGGAGCCTTTAAGCGCAACCATCAGGTCACGTTTATCCGCTACTTTAAGAATTTCACGCACCGCATTACCATCAAGTTTCATAATATCTTCAAATGTAAACATCATGTCTTTAATCACTGAAGCGAGTTTCTCATCGGCTTGTTCGATGTACGCGATCGTTGTTTTAGAAGCTTTTTGACCCAAACGATTGAGAATTTCAGCAACAGCGCGAGGTCCACCAACCTCAACTTTATAGGATGTCAATGATTCAAGTTTATTTTCAAGCACTGCCGAGACTCTTTTAACAACAGATGGTGAAATCTCACCTAAGTTTGCCATTCTAATCGTCACTTCACTTCGAAGCTGATCGGGGAAAAAAGAGAGTGTTTCAGCCGCACTGGTTGGATCCATGTGCGCTAAAATGAGAGCAACTGTTTGCGGGTGCTCGTTCATAATAAAATCGCCCAGCTGTTGTGGTTTGATTTGAGACAAATAACCAAAGCTTTGAGAGTTTTCCATTGATTTGGAAAGTTTATCCAATATTTTTTGAGCACCTTCTGCACCAAAGGTACGATACAAAATTTCTTTAGCATACTCCATACCACCACTTCTAATGTACTGGTTTGATTGCAAAATAACGTAAAATTCTTCTAATACCGCATTAGCAACGGCTTTATCAATATTTTTTGCTGTTGCAATAAACTTGGAAATATCCGTTACGACATCTATTTCCATGTGAGAAAAAAGATTGGCTGTTGAATCTTCGCCTAACTGAATCAGCAAAATTGCCGCTTTTTCAGCCATAGTCAATTCATTGTAAAGTGTTTTTTGATCTTCTGTTAATTTCATTATCCAAGATCCTTTGGATTATTTTTCTCATAATCACCCTCATTGCGGATCATAGACTGTAAAAGTCCAGCAAATTCTTCACTTTTTTGCTCCGCTAAATGTTTGAGTTTTTCAAGTAAAACATCATATTTGAGGGCTTCTTCGTTAAAGTCTTGACCAATGCCTAGTTGATCTTCTACTTTTTTACGTGCTTGTCTGAATTTCTCCAGCGTATCTTCCGCACCCTCTTCTTCAGCTGCTGTTACTGGTTCAATTTCGTCCTCAAAATCATCCAATTTTGTCTCCACCATTTTGTGGCTAAATGGAATGATAACTTTTTTATAGAAGATGAAGAGTAAAACACCCACCACCACATATTTAAACAATGGAAGCAATGGTCCAAGATAGTTGGAAGCTTTTTCCATAAAATCTTTCGTTGGAACGCGTGTGCCATCACTGGAAAGCGGTTTAAATTCAAAGTTACTAACGGTGACTTCATCGCCTCTTGTAGAATTATATCCCACTGTTTGCTTAACAACATCACGAATAGCATCCATCTGCTCTTTACTAAGTGGTGTATACTCTAAATCGCTTTTCTTTTTACCGTCGCTATCTACACCATATTTATACGCACCATCGACAACCACCGCTGCGGTTAAACGTTTGATTTTTGCAAACTCATCTTTAGAGTTAACAACTTTTTTTGAAATCTCATAGTTGGTAGTCGTAGCACTCTTTTGATACGTCTCGCCTTTTTTGCCACTCTCTAAGCCTTGCACTGGTCCTATATTACTAATAGCACCTGGTACGCCACCTACATCTTGGGGTTCTTTACCTTCACGTTTTTCTTCAACACTCTGTTCGCTTCTAGGTACAGAGTTGGGATCATAAATTTCACTCACATAATCTTGTTGTGAAAAATCAAAATCAATGGTTACTTTTGCATTGACCTTATCCACGCCACCAATAACAGGGGCTAAGACATTCATAATTTTTTGCTCTACGTTATGTTCAAACTCTTTTTTATAACGCATTTGACTCTTAACAAGCTCACCTTGGAAAATATTGCTCTGCTCATCACCCAAAGGCTCACCATCTTGATTCACAACAGAAACATTCTCAGCAACCAAGTTAGAAACAGAAGCGGCAACAAGATTTTTAATACCCACAATCTGTTTAACGGAGAGGTTCATACTCGGACGAATATTAAGAACGATAGAAGCTGTTGGCGCCGCTTGCTTTTGTGCAAATACCGTCTCTTTAGGAATAGCAATATGCACACTTGCATTGGCTATAGGTCCCAAGCTCTCAATGGTACGCGCTAACTCACCCTCTAAAGCTCTGATGTATTTAATTTTCTGTTCAAAATCAGTTGCACCAAATTCGGTCTTATCAAAAATTTCAAAACCAACTTTACTGTTTTTAGGAATTCCCAAAGCAGCGATAGCAATTCGCTCTTTATGCACCACTTCGCTTGGAACAGCTATAGTGCCTTCATTGACAACTTTATAAGGAATTTTTTCTTTCTCAAGTTGTTGAATAATCAGTGCAGAATCGCCTGCTGTTGTGTTTTCAAACAAAACACTGTAGCCATTGGCTTTTCCAGAATTTGCATTTTTATAGAGCGTAAGAAACACTAAAAATCCGATAAGGACAACAATCGAAACTGCCGTCACGATCCTTTGACGCAGAGTCAAATTCTGTATGAGTGTTGCTATTTGATTTAAAAGTGTTCTAAGCTCCATCTGTTTTTCTCTTACATGTAAATTGTTTTAAAGAGTTCAAAAAAGCGTCTGTTTTGCTCAGGCGTTCCTATGGTCACACGAATAGCATTCATTCCATACGATCCTAAATTTCTAACGATTATACCCTTTTCCATCAACTTTTGTGCAATTGCACCAGAGTTTTTATTCGCATCAAATTCTAAAACAATAAAGTTAGTATAACTCTCAATCACTTTAAATCCAAGCTCTTTAGCAAATGCTTCATAGGCTTTCATTTCTTCAAAATTTTCTTTAACAGATGCATCCACAAAAGCTTGATCACCCAGAGCTACAATTGCTGCTTTAAGCGTGAGATTTGTAATGTTAAAAGGTGCGCGAAGTTTTAAAAGCGCTTTAATAACTTCTGGTTGTGCTATTCCGTAACCACAACGCATACCACCTAAGCCATACGCTTTTGAGAAGGTTCCTGAATAAAGAGTATTAGGATATTTTGTGATGATTTCACTTGGAACAATTTTCTTAGCTGGATCTTTAAAACTTGCATACTCTTGGTACGCACCATCAATCACGACCAATGTTTCAGGGCTGATTTGATCTAAAAAGGCATAAACATCTTTTGTATCTAAACATTCACCCAACGGATTATTTGGCAAGCAAAGGAAAATAACGGAAATGTCTTTGTTTGCTTTATAAATCTCTAACATCTCTTTTAGATTATGCCCAGCTGAGGGTGTTTTAAGAATAGTTGCACCTGTTTGAAGCGCATAAATCTCATACATAGCAAACGTAATTCCTGCCATCAAAACTTTAGTATTTGCGTTTGCTTTAGCGTGTACAGCAAAAGAGATCACTTGGTCACTTCCTGCACCAATAATAATATTTTCCTCTTTAACGAGATATTTGTTTGCCAATGCCTCTTTGAGCTCATACATACTGTCATCAGGATAAAGGTTCATTTTTGTGGCTTCATTGCGTACCGCTTCAATGACTTTAGGGCTGCATCCTCTTGGATTTTCATTGCTCGCTAATTTGATGACATCTTTAGACTCGATGCCGTATTCGCGCACAACAAGTTCGATTGGCTTACCCGCTTCATAAATTTTTAATTGATCTAAAACACCGTTAAATTGCATTCCTCATCCTCCGCAAATATAGCTTCCAAGCCATTTAATATCATATCTGTCTTTATTCTCTTCAATCACTTTTTGGACATTTTCATCATCAATATGTCCCTCAAAATCCATATAAAAGATTGATTGGAACCCTTTCTCTTTTGTTGGGCGTGACTCAATCTTCGTAAGGTTCACTTTTTGATCTTGGAAGGTCTGCAAGAACTCTACAAGACCTCCTGGTTTATCATCTGTTTTTGCCAAAATAGAGGTTTTATTATGCACCCCTTTTTTGTTTTTAAAATCACTCAAAATCAAAAAGCGCGTTTGATTGGCCATATTGTCTTCAATTTTTCCAAATAAAATGGGTAAATTGGACAATTTGGCAGCAATATGCGAACAAATTGCCGCAGCATCATGATCTTCACTTGCTTTTTTAGCCGCTTCTGCTGTTGATTTAGTGGGTATAAACTCCACACCCAAAAGCATGTGCTCTTCCAAAAATTTTCGACACTGATTGTACCCTTGCGGATGCGAATAGATGCGCTTAATCTTTTTAATATCTTCGCATACCGTCGCAAAAGAGTGGTGAATATCCATATAAAGCTCTGCCACAATTTTAGAGCTAAATTTACCAAGACAATCAAGCGTTGTTCCCACAGCCCCTGCGGTATTGTTTTCAACAGGAACCACGCCATATTTAGCTTCACCATTTTCAAGCACGTGAAAAACGGCTTCAATGGAACTTACTTCAATATAACTTCCCATCGCACCAAAACGACTCTCGGCTGCTTGGTGGGTATAACTTCCCTCGGGCCCCATAAAAGCAATTTTTTCAGGAAACTCAAGGTTACGACTAACGGCAAATACCTCTAAAAAGATAGCATCAATGGCTTGATTGTTTAAAGCACCTTTATTAAGCCCTTTTAAACGATCCAAAATCTCTTTTTCGCGCTCCGGACGATAAATCGCTGTTCCACTCGTTTGTTTAGCCCGACCAATCTCTTTGACCAATTCCATGCGTTCATTGAGTAGTTTTAAAATCTGATCATCAATCTGATCAATCTTTTTTCTGTAGTGTTCTATTGCTTGCATTATTCGCCTTTAATATGCCCAATGGTAGGCACAATTACATCCAAAGAAGTTTTTACATGTAAAACTTCTTGCTCACTTTGACATTTGCCACTGAGAACTAAAATAGTCTTCATACCAAGTTTTTTAGCACCTAAAAGATCGCCAATGGCATCATCGCTGACAATGGTCACTTCATCAAAATTTTTCACATCCGCTTGCTTTTGTAAAAGCTTTAAGGCTTCCGTGTAAAAAAGTGTACTTGGTTTTCCCACAACGCTATATTCAGATCCCGTAGCGTAATGTAGCATCTCTAAAATGGCTCCCACTCCTGGATAGCGTCGCTTATCTTTAGCATAAATGCTTGTTGCATGCATTCCTATAATCTTTGCTCCGCCCAAAACAAGTTCTATCATGCTTGCATAATCATTTGCGTCAAAATCTTTTTTACTTGCAATAACAACGGCTTCAGGCTTTTGCGCTTTTTGATCATAACCTAACGTGTTCATGACACGAATAAATTCTTCAGATCCAAAGCTACGAATAGCCTTTACATGTAAAACTTTCTCTAACGCCATAAAGGGATCAAGATAGTTATTTTTAGGAATACTAAATCCTAAATTGCACAAAAATTGATGAAATTCTACACTTGATACTTTGGTGTTATTGGTAATCACAACATACGGAATTTTTGCTTTATTAAGACTATCAATAAACGCAATTGCACCTTCTATTGGTCTTTTATTAACATCATCAATCAGTGTGCCTTGCACATCAATCAAATAGTTCATACGTACGCTTTTTCCAACGCAATCAAATCATCAAAACTTTCACGTTGGCGAATCAGGCGATCTTCTCCCTTTTCGAGTGCCACCTCAGCCACACGCGTACGGGTATTGTAGTTACTGCTCATCGTAAATCCATACGCACCAGCACTTTTTACAATCAACAAATCATCATGCTCAAGAGCTGGTAATTCAATGTTTTTCGCAAAAAAGTCACCACTCTCACAAATAGGTCCAACAACATCGCAAACCGTTGTCTCTTTCCCTTCTTTACCCTCAACTTCTATGGCATGATACGCCTGATAAAGACTTGGGCGAATAAGATCGTTCATAGCACCATCAACGATCACAAAACGTTTAAATCCATTGTGTTTTTCATAAAGCACTTTTGTTAAAAAATATCCGCAATCTCCAACCAAATAACGACCTGGTTCGCACACGAGTGTCACATCAAGACCGCTCAACGCACTAAAGATTGACTGTGCATACTCATAAAGAGCAATGGTTTCTTCGTCTTTGTACTGAATTCCTATACCACCACCTACATCAAAAAACTTAATGTCAATATTTAAAGCTTTAAGGTTTCGCAATAGGTTTGCTAAAACAAGTGCTGCTTCTCTAAATGGCTCAACCTCAGTAATCTGGCTACCAATGTGAAAATGAATACCCACAGGATCAAGGCAAGCCGCATTTTTCGCATGAATATACATACGTTTTGCACTCTCTAAATCCACACCAAATTTATTTTCGTGAAGTCCTGTTGAGATATACGGATGTGTTTTAGGATCGATATTTGGATTGACGCGAATACTAATACGAGCAACCACACCCAATTTTTGAGCGATCATCTCAACGCGATTCATCTCTTCTTCGCTCTCAAGGTTAATCATCAAAATATCATTAGCAAGTGCTTCCTCGATCTCATCGTCTCTTTTACCCACACCGCTAAAAATAATTTTATATTTTGGAATACCCGCATATAAAGCGCGCTTGACTTCACCAATGGAAACACAATCACACCCAGCCCCTAGGTTTGCCATGTGTTTTAAAACAGAAAGATTTGAATTTGATTTTACGGCAAAGCAAATAAGAGATTTGCGTGCTTTAAAGACCTCTTTGAGAGATGAAAACTTTTGAGCAATGGTATCAAAATCATAAACGTATAAAGGAGTACCATATTTTTGTGCTAATGCAGAGAATTTCGCCATTTTGAACCTTAATGAAGGGTACCGCTAGGAAGACCCGTTGGATAACAATATTTATCCATTCTATCAAAAAGTTCAACAAAAAATGATTAAACCTCTTTTAGCGTTTCGCGTAAAAATGAAGTGCCGTAAAAAAAAGAAGCACGATTGGCAATAAAATAGCAATTTCAGAAATGACAACACCATTAGCACTTAAACGACTCAGCAAGAAAAGTCCGCTCCACGTAACGAGTGTGACAAAGGCAAACGAAGAAGCAATGAGTGCCATATTGAAATAGCGTCCCATCATTGGGGCTTTATAATATAAAATCACGATTAAGAAAGGAGCAAAAAATGGGAAAAATATCTGGTAAAAAAGTGTGGCTTTAATCTTACTTGTATTAACACCTTGATCACCAAAAAAGTGCAATGCATCAATACCGTCCATGATAGAAAGTGCATACTCACTTTGGTAAATATTATCCATAATTTTAGGTTTAAAATTCTCCATCATTTTGAGTTTTTCTACATTTTCTGTGCGAAATCCCGGATCGTCCAATGATGAAACATGCGGCTTATAGACAATGCTTACATGCTCTAAAATCCAGTGATTATCGATAAATGAAGCAACAGAGGCACGAATAATTTTCGTCAAATCGACATTGTCCACTTCAAAAATTGTCACATCATATCCCACTTGTTTTAATGGATCAAGTTTTTTAAAATAGACATATTGATTATTGTTTTTTAAGAAAAGGTCTTCGGAGCTATTGGAAATACGGTTGTATTTTTTAAGGTTTGAACTGTACTCATTCGCATAAGCAAATTCAGTACAATTTAGCCCAATATAAACCATTGTAAGCCCTAAAGACGCAATAAAAAAAGGACGAACGAGTGCTTTTTTGCTAATGCTTGATGCATACATACAAATAAGCTCATTTGATTTAATCATGCTAAAGTACGTCACAATCATACCAAAAACGATGGAGAGAGGAAGCACGTAATTGACAGCATTCATGCCTTGAAAAAGAGCATAAAGTATCTGTAAATTGGCAGAATCTGGAATATTATTGTAGTTGGTCAGGAGATCAACACCCACATAGAAGAGATCAAGCGCTATAAAAATAACAAAGAAATTTTTGAGATAATTTTTAACAATATATTTCTCAAAAAGTTTCATACGTTATCCCCATCACACAATGTTTGTTTAAGGGAGTATTGTAGCGAAACTTCTTTTAAATCGTTCGTGAGCAATGCTTTAATACTTTTTTTTACATGTAAAAGAATTTCAGGTAAAAATTCTCTTTGGCATGCTGAAAAATCAGAGAGCACATACTTTGCTACATCGCTTTTATGTGAGGGCTTACCAATGCCGATGCGTACTCTTATATACTCAGCCCCAATATGCGCATCAATGGAGCGGAGGCCATTATGTCCACCGTGCCCACCACCTATTTTAAAACGCACGGTTCCAAATGGCAGGTCTAAATCATCATGAATTACAATAATTTGATCGGGTTTAAAGTAGTCATCAACTGCACGAACACTCTCTCCAGAGAGATTCATATACGTTGTTGGTTTGAGAAGTAGCATTGAAGGAGCCTTAAAAAGCTCTCCTTTAAAATTTGCTTTGGTGATTTTTTCACAGGAAGTTTGGTCATCGAGCAGAGCATCGATGACCATAAAACCGACATTATGCCGATTGTTTTTGTATTGTAAGTCTGGATTTCCAAGCCCTACGATCAGTGTCATATTGAGCGTTACTTCGCTTTAATAACTCCGGCAACAGAAACTCTTGTTTCATCCATTACTTTTACGTTAGCTGGAACTTGAATATCACGTACCAAAACAGTAGCGCCAACATCGAGTCCACTTACGTCAACAATAAAGCTGTTTGGTAAGTTTTCTGCTGTACATTTAACCGCTAAACGTTTTTTAGATTGGATAAGAACACCTTTGTTTTTTGTGCCCACTGGAATACCTTCAAGAACAACAGGAACCAAATATTTAGTCAAAACACCTGGAAGTGCTATACGTAAATCTACATGTAAAAGGTTGCTGTTTACTGGATCTTTTTGGTAATCTTGGATCACAACATTGTACTCTTTACCAGATACTTTCACTGGGAAAATAAGAGTCTCTTTATTCTTCGCTGCTTTGATAAATTCGTTTGCTTTAAATGCAGCATTGATGTTTTCTTCACCCTTACCGTAAATGTTTGCAATTAGATATCCATCTCTACGAAGCGCTTTAGTAGCCTTTTTTTCGATACTATCTCTAATGATGCCTTCTAACATAGTTTTCCTTTATAAAAAATAAGGGTACAATTCTACAAAACTGAACCTAAAAACTGCATAAATCTTTTACTGCTTTAATCCAATGATGTCTTTATCGGTCTCTTTAAGCTCTCTAAGACTTACACGTGTATCTTCTTTACGTGTCTGTTTTTGAGTTTTATCCGCATCATAAAAATCAAGAGCCATCGTAATATCATTGCGACTGGTAGAAGCTTGAATAGCATTTTCTCTTGAAATTTTACCCTCAGCATACAATCCTAAAAGGGCTTGATCAAATGTTTGCGTTTTATAAACATCTTTTCCTTCTTTGATCGCATCAGGAATTTCACTCTCTCTATCTTCTAAAATCAACGCTTCAATTCGGGCATTTTTAACCAAAATTTCTACTGCTGCTGTTCGTCCATTATCAACTGTTTTGACAAGTCTTTGGGCAATAACGCCTTGCAAAACTGAAGCCAAGGACATTTTTATACGATTTTGCTCACTGCCAGGGAACATTCCAATAATACGGCCAACCGTCTCTTTAGCATCCACCGTATGCAGTGTCGAAAGGACTAAGTGACCTGTTTCAGCTGCATGCATCGCTGTTTCAATGGTCTCAAGATCGCGCATCTCACCGACTAAGATAACATCGGGATCTTCACGAAGTGCGGCGCGTAAAGCATCTGAAAAAGAGATAGCATCTTGCCCAATTGCACGCTGATTGACCACACATAACTCATCTTTATAGATAAATTCTACGGGATCTTCAATGGTGATAATATGTTTTTTTTGTGTCTTATTGATACGGTTAATCATCGACGCCAATGTCGTTGTTTTACCACATCCTGTAGGTCCTGTTACCAAGATAAGCCCACGAGGAAGATCACAGAGTGAATTAATAATATCAGGCAGATGAAGTGACTCGATAGTCGGAAGTACCATAGGAATCGTTCTAAAAACCGCTGAAACACCATCGACTTGAAAGAACATATTAACACGAAAACGGTACTCATCGTTGAGCTTAAAGGTAAAGTCGATATTTTTTTTCTCAACTAATTCAGGAAAACGACTTCGCAAAAGCTCTTTTGCCAAAGTGAGCCCATCTTGATAGGCGAGAACTTCTTTGGAAAAAGAGACAATTTCACCGTTAATTCGTCCTCTAATCGTTGTTCCCGTTTTTACATGTAAATCACTTCCTCGATGTTCTACTAGTTTACTGAGATAAAATCTCAGCTTTTTGGTCATCTCAAACGTAAGCTCACTAACGTTTACTGCCTCTTTTTGCATCGGATTTCCTTGCTATTTGAGTTCGTCTAAAATCTCCACAAAAGCCTCTTTAAAGGCACTAAGGCCTTCATCCATTAATTCATCACACACCACTTTCATATCAACACTATTCGCAGCAAGTGAGTGAAAAAAGTTTTCAATCCAATCTGATCTTAAATCAACGGCAAAACTCTCTTTACCCGAAGCGATAAAGGCTTTAATGGTACCAAGAGGTGCTGTATTAATTGAATTTTCAAGCAAAAGTTCTTTAATATAATAATCAGGACTTAGCTCATCACCTTTAACGCCTGTGCTGGCAAACAATGCTCTCACGTTAGGCAAATGGGCACTTTGAATCAACTCATAGCAGCGCATCGCATTCATGATGCCTACACGGGAGGTTACAAAGTCAAGTTTTTTAAGTTGCTCATCAAGTTTACGATCAAAACGGCTCACAAAAATGCTAATAACCGCTTGAGGAAGTTTGGAACAACCTTTTTGTTTCAATATTTCATTCGCACGTGCAAAAGCCTCTAAACACCCTTTCGTTTGCGCATCAGAAAAAATGAGCGTTGCATTAACGTTAATGCCTTCACTCAAAAGTGCTTCCATTGCAATGAAGCCTTCCTCAGTTGCAGGCACTTTGATCATGACATTGGGGTAACCAATCGCTTTAAAAAGTCGCTTTCCTTCTTCAACGGTCTCAGTAGCATCGTCACACAAGAAAGGGTCTACTTCAATGCTAATAAAACCATCATCCCCTTTTTCATAGAGTGGCAAGAGTTTTTTAGCCGCACGCTGAATATCTCCAATGGCAAGTGCTTCATAAATCTCTTTGGCAGATTTCTCCTGAAGCTTTGCCTTATCCTCAGCATACGCGGGTGAACCTAAAAAGGCAGACTTAAAAATCGAAGGATTACTGGTTGCCGCATTAACAATATTTTTTTCGATCAATTCACCAAATTCGCCTTCAAGAAAGCTACGCTCAACAAAATCACACCACAAAGAAAATTTCAAATCATTGTTATACATTATTTCACTCTTTTAAATAAATTGGAGAAGATTACGCATATCTTTCTCATCGATCACAACATTCGCCGCATTTTTCAAAATCGGCTTTGCACAAAATGCCACTTTTTTAGCAGCACACTCAAACATCGAGATATCATTTGCTCCATCGCCAACAGCGATAGTATTTTCATAACTTACATGTAAAAGGTTTTGCACGCGTCTGAGCATATCGCCTTTGGAAAAGCCAAACATCATATCGCCCCCAACAAGTCCACTTAAATGACCATCCCTTGCATGCAATACATTGGCAAAATCCGCATCGAATCCTAAAATTTCTTTCGCAGGTGTGGTTGCAATACGAAATCCGCCGCTGAAAACAATGACGGTATAACCTTTCGCTTTAAGCCCTGCAATCGTCTCATAGGCTCCTTTCATCAAAGGGAGGGCATGACAAATCTCTTCAGCTTTTCTTGCATTCATTCCTTTTAATAGCCCTACACGTGTTGTTAAACTCTCAAAAAAATCAAGCTCACCACGCATTGCAGCTTCCGTAATCATTGAAACTTCTTTTTCAACACCATGTTCTTTTGCTAAAAAATCGATTGTTTCACCATCCATGAGTGTTGAATCAAAATCAAAAACACACAACTTCATCCAAATCGCTCCTTCGTTGCTATTAGAGCATTTATTATAGCAATATCTTGCTTAGGTAAAAAAATCTCCTGCATTAGCTTCAGAGAAATGACCTACCATGTTTTTCGCGTTTAAGTTATAATACGCAAAAGTTCACTCTATGGAAAAAAAATGACCGAATCTTTTATTGAAAAACTGAAACATGATGCCTTTTTAACACTCGAAACCACACCAATGCATGAACCAACTTTTGAGCCTATTATCGAAAAAATAGCTCAGTTTGAGTTAGATACTAAAGTCGATGGATTTAGCACCACCGACAACCCTCTAGCACGATTGAAGTATAATGCTCTTTTTGGCGCACTCAAACTTCAAACACGTTTTGCCAAGCCTGTGATTGCAACCATGAGTATGCGAGATCGCAATAAAGTAGCACTTCAGTCTGATCTTTTGGGCGCAAACGAGTACGATTTACGAACGATTCTCTGCCTTACAGGAGATCCTGCCAGTGCCAGTGACCAACCTTCGCTCAAAGGTGTTTTTGAGGGCAACAGTACGCTTCTTTTAGATATGATTCAATGCTTCAACGCAGGCATTGATTACTCAGGAAAGCCATTTAAAATACAGCCTAAGCCGATTTATCCCTTTTCCGTCTGCAACGCACATGCTAACACACCTAAAAATTTGATGAAAAAGATGGCAACGAAAGTGGAGCATGGGGCTGTTGGAATTATCACACAACCGGTATACAGCGTTGAAAATGCCAAAATGCTTTTAAATCTTTTAAAAGATGCCAAAACGGAATTGAACAAAGAGCAGAGTCAAACGCAACTTATTTTAGGATTTTTTCCGATTGTAAAACTGCGTACCGCTCAATTTTTAGCCGCACACGTTCCAGGCATTCATGTACCACCTATCTGGATGGACAAGCTTGCACACGCTAAAAAAATTAGTGAAGAAGAAGAGCGAAAAGTGGGTTTTGAACTTTCACTAAATGCCTTTTTAGAACTGAAAAAAGTACATCCGAAAATTCATATTATGAGTGCTAATAACTTTGAGCTTGTGGCAGATTTATTGAAATATTAAAGTTTACATGTAACGAGCCAAACGGTGAAGTTTGGCTCGTTACAAACATTAAAAATCGCGTTTTAAAAGTTGTTCAACTTTTAAAATTGTTAAGATATTTTCTTCGCGCATACCAATTCCATAAACCAACCCTTTTTCAGCATGGATTGTCTCAGGCGGTGGTCCAATACGACTACTTTTAATGCGAATTGCCTCAGTCAAACGATCAATAACAAAGCCAGCCGTGTTATCTTTGCCCTTCATCACAATGTAGCGTGTATCTTCGGTTACTTTGACAGGATCCATCTTAAACTTACTTCTAAGATCAATCAAAGGGATAACGCTTCCTCTTAAGTTAAAAACACCCAAGATATAAGTTGGCACACTCGGAACCCTTGTGTATTCAATCGGTTTGATAATCTCTTGAATACTCAAAATGGGTACTGCATACTCTTCTTGTCCTATAATAAATCCAACAAGTTGAATAACATCATCCTCTTTTTTGTGTGGCTCATCAACTTGTTGTTGCTGTTTTTGAAGAATTTGATTTAATTTATCGTTCATCGTGACTTCCCCACTTATAGTTTTATATTTTTTCTTACCACGCTCTCAAGGTATTCTGGAGAGTATGGTTTGGTGATGTATTCACTCATGCCTGATTCAACGCCTCTAAGTCTGTCTGATTTAGACGTACGTGATGTAACCGCAATCAATGGAAGGTTTTTATACTTAGAGTATTTACGAATCTCACCTGCTAGTGTATAGCCATCCATTCTTGGCATCTCAATATCAATGAGTACAGCATCAATGCTATATTCTGATGATTTGAGCATATTAAGCGCTTCTTGTCCATTGCTTGCTTCAAGCACTTTGACGCCTATTGGTTCCATCGATTTTTTCATGATGTTTCTATCCATCGCGCTGTCATCAACAGCTAAGACAATATAATCACTTGGTGCACTTTTTGTTTTGACAGTTGTTTCAGCCGTTGCTCGAATATCAACCGTAATGCCTTTTGCAAGGTTCATCAATGCTGCAACATCCACGATTAGTGTTACGCGTCCATCGCCTCGGATCGTTGCGCCTGCGATGCCTTCAATGCCTTGGAGGTAATCACCAAGAGATTTAATAACGATTTCCTCTTGACCTACCAGTGTATCGACAACCACGCCTAGTTTGGACTCAGCAAGACCGATAACAACAACATAAGTATGCTCGCCACCCTCATAGACTTGTTTAACACCAAAGATATCTGAAAGGCGTACAAGTGAAAGCACTTCATCACGAAGTCTAAGAACGTTTTTGCCTTCAATCGTATAAATCTCATCGAGAGGAATACGAACCGTCTCTAAAACAGATGCTAAAGGAATCGCATAGTACTCTTCTTGCGCACCTACTAACAATGCTTGAATGATCGCTAATGTTAGAGGAATTTTGAGTTTAATAACGGTACCATGTCCTACTTCACTGTCAACATCAATAATACCGTTGAGTTTTTCAATATTGGTTTTAACAACATCCATTCCAACGCCGCGACCTGAAACATTCGTAACCACTTTTGCGGTAGAGAGTGAAGGTCTAAAGATAAGTGCAAACGCTTCTTTATCACTCATACCATCGGCTTCACGCTCAGTGATCATACCTTTCTCAATCGCTTTAGAACGAAGAAGATCAGGATCAAGCCCCTTACCATCATCGGTAATTTCAATAACGATATGATTGCCTTCATTGTAAGCTTTAAGTTGGATTAGACCTGTTTCAGACTTACCTTTAGAGCGTCTTGTTGCACCATCTTCGATACCATGATCACATGAGTTACGAATAATGTGAACAAGAGGATCACCAATCTCTTCAACGATTGATTTATCAAGCTCTGTCTCTTCACCCGAAATTTCAAGTTCAATTTGCTTGCCAAGTTCGCGTGAGAGATCTCTAACCATTCTTGGGAACTTGTTAAAGACTTTTGCAATTGGTAGCATTCTGGTTTTCATAACCGCAATTTGAAGATCGGTTGTAACCAGTGAAATCGATGAAACAACTTGATTAAGCTCTTCTAGGAACTTCTCACCTTCATAACGCTCTTCAACGTCATCATAGATTTTGAGTAGTCTATTTTTACCTAAAACAAGTTCACCGATCAAGTTCATAAGGTGATCAAGTCGTTTTACTTCAACACGAATGGTTTGCTCCATCGCACTTGCAGACTCTTTTTTCGCAGGAGCATTGGCACCAGATTCTGCAGAAGCACGTTTTGCAGCTACAGGCTCACTTGCTTTTGGAGATTCTTCATCACCTTCACTATCATTATTATCACTTAAACTTTCAAATGATGGCGTAGGAATAGCTGCTGCTTTTGCAGCACCATTGTTTTCTCTACGCTTGCGATCTTCTTCTTTACGTACTTTTAAAAGTCTCTCAATTTCATCTTCAACTTCTTTGTCGCTCAATTTAGAGTAGTCTGTATTGTCATCCTCTTCGTATGGAGGTGTTACTGACTCATCCACTTGTTCTTCAACAACGATAGTTGCAGCGGCAGGTTCTCCATTGGAAATGATGTCTAAACGACGACAAATATCGGTAATATCAATACCCACAGAGGTGTCATTACCATGATCACGAATTGCATGAAGCAAACTTTTCATAAGATCAATTGACTCCAAAACAACATCCATAACCTCAGGTGTTAGTTTTAAATCACCATGGCGTGCTTTATTAAGAACATCTTCCATGTGGTGTGTCAACCCTGTTAGGATGTCAAAATTTAAAAAGGATGACGACCCTTTGATCGTATGCGCTACCCTAAAAATACTGTTAAGGAGTTCCAAATCATCTGGATTACCCTCTAACTCTACTAAGTTTTGATCAAGTTGTTCAATAAGTTCGAACGCTTCAACCAAAAAATCTTCTAAAATTTCTTGAATATCTTCCATCGTTCTACCCCTATTGTGCTGTTTTCACGTGTGCTTTGATGACTTTCGAGACTTCTTTGTAAAAAATCGACGCATCAAATTTCGTTAAATAGGCTTCACCGCCCGCCTCTTTGCCTCTAAGCTCGCTAAAATGGTCGCTAATGGAAGAGTTAAAGACGATCGGAATATTTTTAAACCTAGCATCCTCTTTCACATTAGCCGCAAAGTGAAATCCATCCATTTGAGGCATCTCGACATCGCTGATTATAATTTTGACTTCATCCGTTAAGCGATCACTGTAAGTCGTGTAAAGCTCATTAAGTCTTTGCAACCCTTCCATGCCATCTTTTGCTTCAACCACGCGCATACCCATTTTTTTGAGCGCATCGCTGACAAGCTTTCGTGCTGTCATACTATCATCAAGAATTAATGCTGTGCCATCTACTTTGAGGATTTGATCATCATTAATATCCATTTTTGGCTGGTAAATACCAAGGGCTTGAACAACGCTCTCAAGATCCAAGATCAAAAGAACATCGTCATTTTCAATACGTGTCACACCTGTAATCTGGCTTTTGTCTAAGGATCCCATACCTGCAACAAATGATGCTGGTTCAATATCTTTCCAGCTGATACGACGAATTCGTTTGGCTTCATGTACCACAAAACCAATCAAAATATCGCTAAACTCTGTAATGATAATACGAGGTTTAATTGATCCATCGTCTGGTTCTTTAATGTTCATCCATTTGGCAAGATTAACGACAGGAATAACGATACCACGAAGATCGAAAATTCCTTCAATATAATCAGGCACGCCTGGAAGTTCTGTAAGGTTAGGAATTTTGATGATTTCACGCACTTTAGCGACGTTCACACCATAAATTCCCTCATAAACACCGTTCGCTTCCTTTTTAAAAATACGGAAGTCCACCAGCTCCATCTCGTTGGAGCCTACTTTCAAAATACTTTCTTTAGCCATTGCAGCCCCTTAGTTGCTTTTGCGCAAATTCTGTCTCTGTGGAAAATTGTACACTAAAGTAGCTTTGATTGCACGCAAAAGATGAAAAATTTATATAATGCACTCCAGAGCCCATAAATTCGACATTTTGATGATAATGCCCCTCTGCAATCACATCGACTTTTGGGTACAAAGAGAGCTTCTGTTGTATTTGCGTTGTAAAATTCTCAATTCGCTTGCATAACATTTTTTTGCGCTGGTCATTTTGAATCTTTTTTGAGATAGCCCCATGAAGCAATTCGTCCAATCCATTAAGGAGCTTTAAAACACCTTGATTACGAATAATCTTCGTATAACACCGATGGATAAGACTTCCATATTTATCGCCATGCAACAAAAGACAGCTTTTTCCACTGGGAAGTTTACATGTAAGCGGTTGCTCTTCAATGGGAATGACCTTTACATGTAAAAAGAGTTTCGAGAGATTAAAGTCGTGGTTGCCCTCAAAATAGTACACTTCGCACGTTTGTCCAATCTCTTCAATGAGATCAATATAACGTTTATATTGCTTAACACCATGCGCAACATTGCCAACCAAAAGGTCGAACATATCACCCATTAAAAAGAGTTGTGGCGGAGGATTTTGTTTTACATGTAAAAGGAAATCAAAAAAGAAAGAGCGCTCGGCTGAGTCATGGGCATCAGCGATAAAAAGCGCTCCTTCTTGGATAATCAGTTTAGGGGACATAGGCAATAATAGGAATTCCAGCAGGCTCTTCAAAACCGCACATCAAATTGGCATTCACCACTGCTTGGGCTGATGCGCCACGTAAAAGATTATCGATGCTTGAAGAGACAAAAAGAGACTTTCCTTTTTGGCTCACGAAAATATCGCAAAAATTTGTTCCTGCCGTTGACTTGATGTCAACAGGCACTTCACGAATACGCACAAAACGCTCGTTTTTATAAAAGGATTGAAGAACAGCTTTTGCATCAATGACTTCATTGGTTTGCAAATAAGAGCTCACCAACATACCACGACTTACAGGAAGAAGGTGTGGTACAAAGTTAACCTCAAAAGGATGCCCACTCACAAGTCTTAGTTTTTCGGCAATCTCCGGTTCATGACGATGTTTGAGCGGATTGTAGGCAAAAATATTTTCATTGATAGTGACAAAATGTGCTGTTTGTGTTGGCTTTTTACCCGCACCCGACACACCACTTTTTGCATCGATGAAGATAGGCGCTTCTTTATTTAAGTAACTCAAAAATGGCAAAATGCCCAAAATCGAAGCGGTTGGATAACATCCTGGATTGGCAATCAAATTGGCTTGTTTAATTTTTTCACGATTAATCTCAGGAAGCCCATAAACAGCCTCTTTTAAATTCTCTTTATCTTCATGCTCACAGTAATGTTTTTCATACGCTTCAAGCTCTAAGCGATAATCAGCAGAGAGGTCAACCACCTTTACATGTAAAGCTAAAAGCTCTTTGGCAAAACCCATTGCCGCCTTATGTGGAAGTGCTAAAAAAGCAAGCTTTGCATGTTTTGCCACGGCGGAAGCATCTGCTTTTAAAACCTCTTGCTCAAAAACACTCTCTAAGCTTGGGTGCAATTCAGAAGCTTTGATTCCACCTTCGGTTGTCGCAATATACGTAATATTAAAATGCGGATGATTGATTAAAATTTTTATCAGTTCTAATCCAGTATAACCGCTTGCGCCAATGATGGCTACATCTATTTTTGACATTTTTATTCCTCGAAATTGATCTCATGGTATGCGATCTCTAGTATCTCATACGCTTGTGAGCCTGATGGAAGTTTGATAGTTACTTCTTCACCTTCTCCGTGCCCCATCAACTGCTTCGCAAGGGGCGAATAATAAGAGATAAGCCCACGATCAGGATTGCTCTCGGTACTACCTACAATCGTATAGGTCACCTCTTCGTTCGTCTCTAAATTCTCTAACATAATGGTTGAGCCAAAACGCACTTTATCATGCTCATAAGAGCTTGGATCAATCACATGTGAACGCGACACAAGATCGCTCAGTTCGCCAATACGTCCATCAATAAAGGCTAAACGCTCTTTAGCCGCATGGTATTCTGCATTTTCTTTTAAATCACCATGGCTTCTTGCAATATCAAGTTCAATGACTGTCTCAGGTCGTTGTCTTTTTTTAAGATCGCTTAGTTCATGTGTTAATTTTTTGTAACCATATTCGGTCATAGGTTCTTTTTGATTGCTCATGGTTATCTCCTTATGTATATTTCATAACGGCTTTTAGGCAAAGCCAAAAAACCTACGTTGGTCACTGTGGCACTAAAGCTTGCCTCTTTTGAGGCAGAAAGTTCTTACAATTAGTAAGAACTTCAATTATACCGTCATTATGCTTATCATTGCCTCTTGGCTACCGTGTCCTAGCAAAGAACGAAGCTTTTTTGCATGGTTGAAAAAGGCTTCTTTATCCATGGTTTCATACGCTTGAAGCAAATTATCAACCGTTACTTTTTCTTGCAAAAACTCTTGGTGCAAAGGCTCCATTTTTTCAAAATCAAAAAGAAGATTGGCAAGACCTACATGTTTGAGTTTGACAAACTGCTGTGCAATCCAATAATCAAATGCTTTAGCCTTATACGCCAGCACAAAAGGCACACCCACAAGTGCTGCCTCAAGTGTCGCAGTACCTGAACAGACAAAGGCAAATTCACTTTTTTCAAATGCTTCGTAGGTGTTACGACAAATTTTAAAGTCATGTATATCGCCATAAATCTCTGCAATTTCACGATAACTAAAATGAGGAGGAATCACCAAAAGCTTTTCTTTGCCTTCTATTTTAGAAGCGACCTCTTTGTAAATGGGGAAAAGACTGCGTATTTCACTTTTGCGACTCCCTGGTAAAAAGGCTATCACGCCCGTTTCGTCGGCTCTGAGTTTAAACAGTGGAATCTCATCTAAAAGCGGATGCCCCACGTATGTTGCTTTGGTGTAAAAGTTTTGCTCAAATGGCAAAATAGACGCTAGCACATCACAATATTTTTCAACAACAGCCACCCGCTTAGGTTTCCACGCCCACACTTGAGGCAAAATATAGTAGATAATTTCGACATTCGGATTGATCGTCTTAATCGCTTTTGCCAAAGGGATATTGAACGCAGGCGAATCGATGAGCAAGACTTTGTCTACAAAAAAACTCATACGCGCCATCGTCTTGATCGCTTTTTTGGCTTTGCGAATTTTAGGCAAAGCATCTAAAAATCCCATAATCGAAAAAGCTTTGCTTGGTAGTAACGGCTTCCCAAAACGCTCATCAAAAATACCATACATCTCACACTGCTCTAAGGCGTTTAAAATAGGCTCTAAGTGTAAATTTGCTGATGGTTCTAGGGCGGAAACAAGTAATTTCAAAATTGTACCTTTTAAACTTTCTTCAAAACGAAGTCTATACAAAAATCTCTTAAAAATAGACTTTCTTTATAGCCCTTGAAAAGATAAAGAGTTTGTTTAGAGTGCGTTAATTTTTGAAACTAAAAATTGAGTCATAGCCGAAGCTATGGCGATATTTTTAGTTTTAAAAAGTGATGTGCTATAAGCGATACTCTGTTTTCAAGGGGTTATAAAAGAAGTCTAACATAAGCCTCTTTCGTTATAATGTAAATAAAAAATAGGTATTTCAATGAAACGTATTTTAATTACCAATGATGACGGCTTTGAAAGTGCAGGACTTCACGCCCTTGCACGCGCACTTCGTCCTTTGGGGCAAGTAACCATCGTAGCACCTACTTCTGAGAAATCCGCATGTGGACATTCGCTTACCCTTACACGGCCACTTCGCTTTGTTGCCATTGAAGACGATTTTTTCAAACTCGATGATGGCACGCCCACAGACTGCATCTATCTCTCGCTCAACGCTCTTTTTGAGGGTGATAGTAAACCTGATTTAGTGGTGAGCGGCATCAATAAAGGCTCAAATTTAGGTGAAGACATCACCTACAGTGGCACAGCGAGTGCTGCGATGGAAGCGGCCATTCACGGTGTTCCTGCCATCGCTATCTCCCAAGTCTATACGGGTGGGGTTCAAAACATTGAATTAACCCATGGCTATGATTTGGCGGAAAAAACTGTGTATGATCTTGCCAAACGTATTTTAGAAGGTACTTTCCCCCTTGGCGAGCGTCGCTTTTTAAATGTCAACATTCCTCCACTTAGCCCTGATGAGTGCAAAGGCTACAAAATCACCCGTGCAGGCTACCGAATGTATGGCAATGACGCGCATTTGCATCGCAACCCAAGAGGTGAAGAGTACTACTGGCTCGGCGTTCACACGCTCGAGTGGAGAAAAAGTGAAAAAGCAGACTGTGACCTAAGCGCCATCGATGAAGGCTACATCTCCATTACGCCTATAAAACTCGACATGACTGCACACGATGAACTTGAAAATTTAAAACAATGGATACAATAATGGAAGATCGTTATTCACGTGTTAGACGCGTTTTTGGTGAAGACTTTGAAAAACTACAACGTGCCAAAGTCCTTCTTTTAGGCATTGGCGGTGTCGGAAGTCCTTGTTTGGATGCCATGTATCGTACAGGAATTAGTGACATTACCATCGTCGATTTTGACCGCTATGACGTAACCAACCAAAACAGACAACTAGGAAGCGAAGCTGTGGGAGAAGTGAAGGTCTTACACATGGCAAGCCTCTATAAAGGCGTCACGCCTATTGAGGCAAAAGTAACCCCTGAATGGGTCGAGAACTTTGACTTCGAGCCTTATGACATCGTCATTGACGCCATTGATGATATGGAAGCCAAAATCGCCGTAGCGCACAAAGCCCATACTAAACTTCTAAGTTCCGCAGGTGGGGCAAAAAAAATCGACCCTACCAAAATTCATTATGCCCCTATTTGGGACACGTATGGCGATATGCTCGCTAAAAGCTTTCGAGAAGGACTTAAAAAAAGTGGCTTTCAAGGCACATTTTTAACCGTCTTTTCCGATGAAAAACCTATTTGTAAAGAGATGGGAAGTTTGATGTGTGTGACAGCTTCGTTTGGTTTAACGCTTGCTTCATTGGCAATTCGGAAGATTACGGGGAAGATGTAGGCTTAGATCTAAAAACAGAAGGATCATCTTTTTTTAAAATGATCCTTCTCAAAAATCAATTATTAAATAAAGGCAAATATTGAAAGTAGATTTTAATTCAATAGTAAACTCACTAAAAGAAAAACCATCAACTCTCATTTTAATTGTGACAATAATTTGTTTCTTTTTGCTTGCATTAAAATATGAAAATTTGGCAACTTCCTTTTCAACATTTGCATTTATTATACTAGGCTATTTTGGTCTAAATATAATCCGTGAATTTAAAAATTAATTCACAATCAAAGAGTTTGGAGACTTTATGCAAGCTAAACTTTTAATTTTTTACCCCATTTTATCTTTACATGTAAAAATAAAAACTTGTCTATTCTTCCATCGCCATCATTAAAAAGCCTGTAAAGGCAGCATTGTCATCGTGGCTTATCTTTTCTCCAACGTTTGCTTTCATCTCTTCTAAAACTTTTTTATACTTCACGTAAAATTCATAACTCGGTTTTGGCTTATAGACTAAACCTTCTATCTCAAAAAAAGCGATGATATTTTTGGTGGTTGTAGGCTTGATAAAAAACTCTTTATCTCTGTAAAAATAATAAGGAATGAGCGTTACGATAGGCCATTTTGCCAAACTATAAAAAGAGAGCACTTCAACCATTGTTTCAAATCCCTCTTTTTGATCGCCATAAAGCATTTCATACAGACCAATGCAGAGCATATCTCTTCGCTCCATACGCATGGACTTGACCATATCTCTTACCTTTGGTTTTTCAAAGAGTGAAATGAGGGTTGACTTTGAGGCGATTTTGGCGAAGTTTTCGCAGATGAGTTCAGGCTGTGAGAAATTCTCTTTGGCAAACATTTCACGGACTTGTTCACCAATTTTTGCGGTATTGTGCCTTTTGATGATCGGTTGAAGCCCTACATCTTCAACACCTTGTGGGTAAAGTTCTAAAAAATAGGCTTCCGCCTCTTGGAGTTTTTTTAGATTCATAATCACTATGTCCTCACTTTTTCATATACGTTATTCACTTAAAAGATTTTTACCTTTTTGCGATAAGAATGGATAAATTTGTAACTCAAAAAGTATCTCTTTTGTCTCACGGATAGACTCCTTTGAGATAACATCATACGTCGATGTAAACACTTGCCAATAAGCCGATATAAACCAATTAAGTTTAGCTCGCTTGTGTATCTGCTCTTTGGGGATAGGCTCAAGGATCTCTTCATCAATTAAAAATTTTAGAAGCAATTCTATTTGTTCAACTCTTATAGCTTGATTTTTTGCGAACATTGTTTTTAATTCAGGATCTATTGCCATCAGCAAAGCCGAATCTCTCATCAAAAACCGATACTCCCAAAACAGCTCACCGTATCTATCAAACATGCTATCCAACTCTTTTAAGGGATTTTGAGCGCTTAGTATTTGCTCAAAACTATTGAAAGATTCAAATGTAACTGACATATCATGGTAAATATCTCGTATGATTGCTTCTTTATTTTTGTAGTGATAGTAAAGGTTTCCAGGAGATATTCCGAGCTTTTTAGCAATATGATTTGTACTTACAGACAATGAATCACTCTCATTACAGAGAAAAAGCGTTGTTGTTTTTATTTTTTCTTTTGTAAGCGATACATTTTTTTTCATGAGAGTATTATAACACTTTAGAGTATAAACACTAAATTAGAGTAATTACTCTAATTTTAAGCTTTATTAAATAAACATTGGCATAGAATTTTCTAAACTAAAAAGGATATGAGATGAAATTAAAAGAACCTGGATGTGGACTACCCTTACATGAAAAGTTCTTCATAAAAACCTTTTTAGTGCCAAGCGTGAAGTTTGTATTTACATGGGAATTTGCCTTAAAATGTTTCAACCAAGAAGTTAAGAAGATAGAAACCATTGTCCGTCACATTCAAAAAGACGATCTTCAAAAAAGAGTTTTAATAGACAGAATTTTCGGTATAGAAGATAACAGCAGAGACTTCTCGGTCAATATGGTGTTAGAACACCTTGTCATTGTCGGTAATGGCATTATCGACCTCATCCAGACGCTCACAAACGAAGAAGAATTCACACAAGAGATTACCATAGCAGGCGTTAAACCTCATGCAAATAGCGCCGATACACTTGAAGTATTTTTAACTTTGGTCGAAACATACAACGCTTTTATAAAGTCTCTACCGAAAAAGAAATCTGTTATGACAAAAAAACATCCATGGTTTGTCGAATTTAACAATCTTGAATGGAGTGCTTTTATGTTCATTCATACGTGGGTACACAGAAGACAGATAGAATCCATTTATCATGTTCTAAAAGTTTGAGCTAAACTTCATTTACATGTAAATTAAACCTTACCGTAGTTTCCTCATTTTTCTTTTTCCAAGTCTGTAAATAGATGAAGGTTTATCTTCAAAAAAACCTTTACATGTAAAGAGTATGACATCGGCTTTCTCTTGGGCATAAATTTCATCAAAGCCCTTTCCGCTAGGATTGGACGAAGTCGAGTAACTCCATTTTAATTTCTTCAAAAACTGCAAATGCTCTTTGTCTTTCACCACGCGAATAGCAAGACCACACGGATAGGCAAAGGTTGTTTTAGAAGCTCGTCTGACACGATTTTTATGCTCTTTGGAAACTCGGGTAAAGCTACGAAGCGTTTGAAGAGAATCGACACTGATAAGAAACGATTTACCACTTGGGCGATTTTTGATGCGGGAGAGTGCATCTGTATTTTGGGAGAGAAACCCCGCCGTTGTCTCTGTTTGTGCTAGATAAACAAGGTCGGGGTTCATGGTCTTTTAGTTTAGATAGTCTTGTAAAGCACGTGGTTCAAGCGCGCTTTTGTCTTGAATGTACTCTATCGCTGTGGTTGCTGCAGCTGCTGCTGCAACAGTGGTAAAATATGGGATTTTAAAGCGTAATACCGCTTGGCGAATTTTCTTCGCATCGTCTTTGCTTGATTTTGCATCGCTGGTATTAATCACAAGGGCGATGTCACCATTTTTGAGTTTATCTTCGATGTTTGGGCGACCTTCAGAGATTTTATAGACAAACTCTGCGTTCACGCCTGCATCGCAAAGTGCTTTATGCGTGCCACCCGTTGCAATGACTTTAAAGCCAAGTGCTTCAAATTTCGTTCCGATCTCTTTTGCAAAGGATTTGTCGATGTCCACTAAAGAGATAAAGACAGAACCGCTTTTTGGAAGCACGTTAGCTGAAGCGATTTGGCTTTTTGCAAACGAAGCTGGGAAGTTTTTGCTAATGCCCATAACTTCGCCCGTTGACTTCATCTCAGGTCCTAAGATAAGGTCTGCACCTTGAAGTTTATTAAATGGAAAGACCGCTTCTTTAACTGCAACATGGTCAAATTTCTTAGGTTTCAAGATGCCATTGCCCTCGCGAACAACGTCAAATTTATCATAAAAAGCAAGCGCTTCTCTGAGGTTTCCTTGGAACATAACGCGTGTTGCAATTTTTGCCATTGGCATACCTGTCGCTTTACTCACAAATGGAACGGTACGACTTGCACGTGGATTGACTTCGATCATATAGACATCGTCTTGATAAATGGCATATTGAATATTCATCAAACCAACAACACCAAGATTAAGAGCAATTTGTTTGGTTTGGGATTCTATTTTGGTAAGAATAGCATCGCTAAGGCTGATAGAAGGCAGAGAACATGCGCTGTCACCGCTGTGAATACCCGCTTCTTCAATGTGTTGCATAATACCACCGATGTAAACCTCTTTACCATCACAAATCGCATCAACGTCGACTTCGATCGCACGATCAAGGAATTGATCGATCAGTACAGGTGAGTTATGGCTTACACTTACCGCTTCGTTCATATAAGTACGTAGTTCACTCTCATTATAAACGATACGCATAGCCCTTCCACCCAAAACATAACTTGGGCGCACAAGCACAGGATAACCGATCTCTTTTGCTTTTTCGATTGCTTCTTCTTCGCTTGTTGCAGTTGCATTGTTTGGCTGTTTGATGTTGTTTTCAGTAATAAATTGTGAAAATTTCTCTCTATCTTCAGCCATATCGATCACGCGTGCCGTTGTACCGATGATTTTTGCTCCAATAACCGTCAAGCGTTTAGCAAGTTTGAGCGGTGTTTGTCCACCGAAATGAACGATAATACCATCTGGCTGTTCTTTTTCAACAACGCTTCTAACGTGTTCAAAATCAATCGGCTCAAAATAGAGAATGTCGCTGGTATCGTAGTCGGTTGAGACCGTTTCTGGGTTACAGTTGTACATAATCGTTTTAACACCCATGTCATTAAGTGCATACGCTGCATGAACACAACAGTAGTCAAACTCAATACCTTGACCAATACGGTTAGGACCACCGCCGATGATCATGACTTTTTTCTGTTTATCCTCAATTTTTGCAGTTGCAGGAAGTTTAGTGACATTGGTTGTTGAGTAAAGATATGGGGTAAGTGCTTTAAACTCCGCCGCACAGGTATCGACTTCATTGTATTCAAAGTCAATGTTTAGTTTGTTGCGTGCAAAATAAATATCATTGGTTGTAAGTTCTAAGTTGTCTTCTTGGTTGATGAGTTTTGCGATCATCTTGTCAGAGAAGCCCATTGTTTTAGCTTGGCGTAATAGTTTTTCATCGTTGAGAATAAACATATCGATTTTCTTCTCAAAATCAATGATCTCTTTGATTTGATTTAAGAACCATGGATCAATTTTACTCAGCGCAAAAACGTCTTCAACGCTATAACCTCTGCGGAAAGCTTCACCGACATAAAGCGCTCTATCACAGTTTGGTCTGCGGATTTCATGTTTGAGTTTTTCGTCATCCGCTTTAATCGCATCAAATCCACTAAGTCCCGTTTCAAGTGAGCAGAGTGCTTTTTGGAATGACTCTTTAAAGGTTCGACCAATCGCCATAACTTCACCCACACTTTTCATTGAAGTGGTAAGTGTCGAATCAGCCAATGGGAATTTTTCAAAGGTAAAACGAGGAATTTTAGTCACAATGTAGTCAATGACTGGCTCAAAACTTGCCGCCGTTCCTGTAATGTCGTTTTTAATCTCATCAAGTGTAAAGCCAACCGCTAAAAGCGTTGCAACTTTTGCGATAGGATAACCTGTCGCTTTTGAAGCAAGTGCAGAACTACGGCTTACACGTGGGTTCATCTCGATAACAGTCATACGACCTGTAGTAGGGCAGATTGAGAATTGTACGTTACTACCGCCCGTATCGACACCAATTTCACGAAGAATCGCAAAAGAGGCATTTCGCATACGTTGGTACTCTTTATCGGTCAATGTCAAAGCGGGGGCGATGGTAATACTATCTCCCGTATGAACACCCATCGGATCAAAGTTTTCGATAGAACAGACAATGATACAGTTATCGGCATGATCACGGATAACTTCCATCTCGTACTCTTTCCAACCAAGCAGTGACTCTTCAATCAAAATCTCATTAATTGGACTCGCATCAAGACCTGCCATTGCAAGCTCTTTAAATTCATCAATGTTATACGCAACACCACTACCGCCACCTGCTAGAGTATAGGATGCTCTAATAATTAAAGGAAAACCAATTTTTTCTGCGGCAGCATAAGCCTCTTCTAAATTATACGCATAAGCACTAATAGGTAAATCCATACCAATTTTGATCATCGCCTCTTTGAAGGCTTGTCTATCTTCACCTTTTTTAATCGCTTCTGGATTGGCACCTAGAAATATAATATCTTTAAGCATTCCTTGTTCGTGCATCGTCATAGCAACATTGAGTGCTGTTTGTCCTCCCATGGTTGGCAGAACTGCATCAACGCCTTCTTTCTCAATAATGCGCGCAATCACTTCAGGAGTAATCGGTTCAATATACGTACGATCTGCAAATTCAGGGTCTGTCATAATGGTTGCTGGATTGGAGTTAACAAGTACAACTCTGTATCCGAGCTCTTTTAAAGTTTTTGCTGCTTGCGTTCCTGAATAGTCAAATTCACATGCCTGTCCGATAACAATAGGACCTGATCCGATTAATAATATGGTTTTAATGTCTTGACGTTTTGGCATCTTTTTCCTTTATTCTACTTGTAGTATTCAATCCAATGCCTCTGAGGCGCTGGATTCAAAACTAATTTTGCACAATCACGTGCATATAAGAAGGTACATGCGATGTTGCATAGGGTTTAACAACAACCGTTTTAGAGGACTCTTCTTCGATCACTTCAGTGACAATACCGACTTTAATGCCTTCAAAAAATATGCCATCAAGCCCACTAGTAATGACTTCATCACCTACTTGAGGTTGAAGCCATTGAGAGATATATTTGACTAAAACTTCTTTACGATTGCCTTGGGCAACGCCTTGCATTTTTTGGTTACCTATATAAACTGCGAAAATGGATTTTGGATCACTTAGAAGCAAGCCTTGTGGGTGACCATCGTTTGAGACAACAATGCCTGCAGCAGAACCCTGTTGCAATAAGCCATAAATTTTACTTTGATTAAACTCATCAAACTTCAACCACACTTTGCCATAGTCGTTAAGATTAGTGTAACCTATGGTTTGAACCATCTTCACACTCGGATAATAACTTGTACTATTGTGTTCTTTAAGCAAGTCACTCAGTTTGCTTGCAAAAGCAATAGAGAGAACTGCTGATTTTTGTAACGCTTGATTTTCGGCACGTAATCGCTGAATCTCTTCTTGTTGAGAAAGATGCTCATTGATCTTAGCTTCGACTTGCATTTTCATATCAACATAGGAGGCAAGAACTTTCGTGTTGATGCCTCCTATGATATGCCTCGCCTCTGTGCTGTACCGAAACGATACAAACACAAAAATGCTTAGCAAAACAATGATTTTAAATTTACTCATTCGACAATTGTTGTAAAAGTTCAATCTCTTCGAGTGCTTTACCTGTACCTTTTGCAACAGCAAGAAGTGGCTCATCTGCGACAAAAACAGGCAACTTGACGATATCTGAGAGATATTTATCGAAGCCTCGAATCAAAGCTCCACCGCCCGTTAAAACAACACCGTTTTCTACGATGTCACCGGCAAGATCAGGAGGCATAACTTCAAGCACGTCTTTAAGGGCATCAGCAATCTCTTTCAAAGGTTCTTTAATCGCATCTCTAACATCTTCACTGGTCAGTTCAATACGACTCAAAAGCCCACTGACCTGATCTCTTCCTTTAACCATCATTGAGATAGGTTCATCCATAGGAACAGCTGTACCAATCGCGATTTTAATCTCTTCACCGGTTCGCTCACCAATAAGAAGGTTGTATTTTTTCTTAACATAATCAACAATGGCAAGGTCTATTTTATCGCCCGCAACACGAATTGATTTACTGATAACTAAACCACCGAGTGAAACAACGCCGATTTCAGTGGTACCACCACCAATATCAACCACTAAACTTCCTTGTGGTTCACGTACAGGAAGTCCTGCACCAATCGCTGCTGCCATAGGCTCTTCGATCAAGAAAACTTCACGCGCACCCGCACTCATTGCAGATTCACGTACCGCTTTGCGCTCAACTTGCGTCAAACCGTACGGTACACAGATGATAATACGAGGACGTAAAAAACTTTTTCTTCTGTGTGCTTTCTCAATAAAGTAACGAATCATCTTTTCAGTCATATCAAAATCAGCAATAACGCCATCACGCATTGGGCGAATGGCTTCAATATCACCTGGTGTTTTACCCACCATGTTTTTTGCCTCTTTACCTACCGCTAGAATATTTTGCTTTCCATAACGGTTACGTTGTACAGCGACAACAGAAGGCTCATTGATAATAATACCTTTACCTTTGACCAATACCAATGTATTGGCTGTTCCTAGGTCAATACTCATATCACTTGAGAAAAATCCTATTATCTTATCCAAAATCATTTCTTCAATCCTTTTTTACGCACTTTTTTTATCTTTTTTGATATAAAGCGGCTTTTCACCTTTTGTAACTACATCTTTGGTAATCATCACTTCATAACCACCTAATTCTGGAAGTTCATACATTACATCAACCATAATGTCTTCCATGATACTTCGAAGACCCCTCGCTCCTGTTTTACGCTTAATCGCAAGTTCAGCCACAGAATCTAAAGCCTCTTTTTCAAACGAAAGCTCTACATTATCAATTGCAAAAAGTTTTTTGTACTGTTTGTAAATCGCATTTTTAGGCTCTGTCAAAATACGTACCATATCTGCTTGTGTAATAGGAGAGAGCTTTGCGGTTACATGTAAACGTCCAATGAGTTCTGGAATCAAACCGTAATGCACTAAATCATCAGGTTCTACCAAATCAAAAAGTCCTTCATCTTGGCTTTTTGTACGTTTTTCTTGCTCAAAGCCTAAAACATTTTTACCAATACGTCGTTTAATGATCTCTTCTAATCCATCAAATGCACCGGCACAAACAAATAAGATATTTGTGGTATCAATTTGAATAAAATCTTGGTTAGGGTGTTTACGTCCGCCTTTTGGTGGGATATTAACTACACTACCCTCAATAATTTTTAACAATGCTTGTTGAACACCTTCACCTGAAACATCTCTGGTGATAGAGCGGTTTTCACTCATGCGCGCAATTTTGTCGATTTCATCAATAAACACAATACCTTGCTCTGCTTTTTTAATATCGCCATTGGCACATTGAAGAAGCTTTGTAAGAATATTTTCAACATCTTCGCCCACATAACCCGCTTCGGTTAAACTGGTTGCGTCTGAAATCGCAATAGGCACATCCAAGAAGCGTGCTAAGGTTTGTGCCATTAACGTTTTACCGCTACCTGTTGGTCCAATGAGTAGAATATTGGATTTAGAAATTTCGGTATCGTCGGCAATGGTACTTTGCTTGAAAATTCTTTTATAGTGGTTATAAACACCCACCGAAAAAATCTTTTTGGCTTGGTCTTGTCCAATGACAAAATCATCGAGCACTTTTTTCAACTCTTTTGGAGCTAAAAGCTCTTGGTTAAATGGCTCTTCGTTACTGCTCATCGAAGGCTCTGGGATTTCTCCAAAAAAGATTTTATGGGCGGAGATAACACAATGCTCGCAGATGAAAACATCATCGCCTGCGATCAAACGCGTGTCATTACTCTCTTTCGTGCCACAAAAACTACACTCTCTATTGACCATTATTTTTCCTCTCAAATGGAATGCCTCGTGTGGATTCCATAATAAAATTGCACATTTGCAATACTTTCTCGTTTGTTTCACTCTCCAACAATTTAGCCGCTGTCTCTTTAATAGGATTTTCGCTTCTAAAAAGTTGTTTGTAAGCACTTTGAATCGCAGTGATGTCATCTCGTTCAAAACGACGTTTCAAACCAACACTGTTAAGTCCTCGAACAACCGCGCGATTTCCTTCCGCTAAACAAAAATGCGGAATATCTTGGCTCACGGCACTCGCGCCACCAATCATAACACCTTCTCCAATATGAACAAACTGATGAATCGGCGTCATTCCTCCAATAACCGTAAATGAACCTACGTGTACGTGACCTGCGAGTGTTGCATTATTTGCCATAATGACATTATTGCCAACTTGACAGTCATGTGCAATGTGGCAATAGATCATAATAAAACAGTTATTGCCAATTCTTGTCACGCCACCACCTTTTTTGGTTCCGGCGTTAATCGTTACAAATTCACGAATCATGACGTTACGACCTATCTCGACGCGCACATCATCCTCAGGTTTATAACCTGTATCTTGTGGAGGCATACCAATAACGGCATAAGGACAAATCTTAGTATCTTCTCCGACTTTGGTCACGCCGTAAATTTGCGCTCCTTGCATCACCTCAACACCACTTTTGAGTGTGGTATCTTTAGATACAAACGCATAAGCACCGATTTTTACATCGTCTGCTAAACTCGCTCCCTCTTCAACAATGGCGGTTGGGTGAATATTTGGCATGTTATTTGTCCACAATCATGGCTTTAAGTTCTGCTTCGGCGACTAACTTGTCGTCAACATAAGCTTTCGCATCTAAAACCCAGATATTGCCTCTGTGCTTTAGAACATTTAGTTTATACACTAACTGATCTCCTGGCTTTACAGGACTTCTAAATTTGGCGTTATCGATACTCATAAAATAGACTACTTTCTCTTTTGTATCTTCTTGCGTCTCTTCATCCATACTTTTAAATGCAAGCACACCACCGGCTTGTGCCATACCCTCAATGATCATAACACCAGGGTAAATTGGATGATCAGGAAAATGCCCTTGAAAAATTTGCTCACCAATCGTAATATTTTTAAACCCTTCAATAGACTCACCTGGAACAAGTGCTGTTATTCTATCGACCAGCAAAAAAGGAAAGCGATGGGGAAGTATTTTTTGAATCTCTACAACATCAATTAACATCTTTGAAACCTTCTAACAAAATTCTAATATTTTAGCTAATTAATACTAAATTTTCTCTAATGTCAGGGTAAGTAAAACTCTGAATGAAGAGTTCATATAGATCAATTTTTACCTCATCCAATACGATAAGAGGACTTAAAGAAGCAAATAGTGACTTAAAATAACTGTTTCTAAAGACCATTTCCATTTCAACCGTTGGGGGATTTTGTAGCATTTCTTTGACATTTTTATAGTTGGTATTGGCAAATGTATTAAACGTTTCAAGAGAGATAAAACGTGCTTCTTCTTTAGCTAAAAAGCCCACACCTTGTGTTATAAATGCTACTTTTGACTTGATAGACTCTTTTTTACATATAGAATAAAATAAGACATAACTCGGAATTACCTCTTTGCTACTATTTTTCACCCACGCACGAAGCAACCTGTAATTTAAAAACTTTTCGCGCACCAGTTTAAAAGGTGTCTCTTTTACTTCTAACTCCATTACTTTTTCATAAAGGGCTATGCGTTCTTCAATGGAAGAAGGCAAAATCTGAGGTCTTAGCGGAGAGCTTAGTTCATCGGCCCATCTGTTTTGCTGTTCACGCTGTACGCTTAGAGCAAAAATGCACCCACAATAATCTTGATGATAAAGCATCGCTTCTTTGGCAAGGGCAAACTGTTGTGTGGTTCCACCACCTTTGCGAAAATCAGGGGCAACCATTTCAAGATTGTATTTTTGAGCAATCGCATGCAATGATTTTTCTAGCTGCCCAAGTGATTTTTTAGGACTTGTTAGCAAGGTAGTTGTTATGGTTTTTTCACCTATTTCTAGTGCTTTTCTAGCGGTTTCTTCTAACCTGTTATCAAAACAAACGTTACATCGTTTGCCTTTTTCAGGTTCTTTTTCCAACCCTCGAACCGCTTCAATCCAACTTTCATAGTTATAATCACCTACATGTAAAACAATTCCAAGCTTTGCACAACTGCGTTTGACATCCAAAAGCCTTAATTCGTACTCACTAAAGGGATGGATATTGGGGTCATAAAAAAAACCAACGAGTTTTTCAGCAGGATAACTTTGTTGGAGTTTTTGCAAAAAAAAGTGGCTGTCTACGGAGCAACAGATATGAACGAGCATGGTATTTCTTTACATAGTATAAATTTTCAAAAAGTATAACATAGGTAACATATAACCAATCTATCCTTCTAAAACTAATACATGTTTTAAATAGAACTATCGCATTTTGTTGTATAATAAATAAGCCTTACAGAAGGAGTATACGATGCTGAAGAAGTGTCTTAAAAATGTGCTATTTTGGTTAATTTTTCTTCCCTTACTCTATACACTCAGTGGTTTTATCATCCTTCCATGGTGGGCACAGACCAAACTACCGACTCTTCTAAAAGAAAAACTGGGCCTTTCTGTTTCAATCGAAAAAGTACTTTTTAACCCCTTTACGTTTGAATTACATGTAAACAATTTTGCACTTCAAGATACCACAGGAAGCAACGTAGCGGCATTAGAGCATCTCTACGTCAATTATGAACCTACATCCTTGTTTAAAAAAGAGTTCTTCGTCAAATCGCTTTTGGTTGAAAAGCCCTTTGTTGATCTTAAAATGGATGCCAATGGCACGCTCAATCTTCTAACACTTTTTCATACCAAAAACACCTCTTCAGAAACAAATACAACAGCTAATGAAACCCTCGCCATGCCTTTTGTCATTGAGCACGTGGAAATTCAAAATGGTGAGACTCTCTTTAGCGATGAGCGCACAAAAGAGCCCTTCAAAATCGCATTAGGACCTATTAATTACGTTGTCAATAACCTCAGTTTTTATAAAGATGATCTTAGTATTCATGCCCTTAAAGTGATGCTTCAAAATGAAGAGAAAATCTCACTCGCAAGCAGCGCCTCTTTTGAGCCACTAAAGTTTTATGGAGAGCTTACGATCCAAAGCCTCCCGTTAGCTTCTTTTTGGAAATACACTTTATCAACGATTCCTGCAACACTTTCGCAAGGAGAGCTCTCGCTGAAAGTTCCTTTTTCAATCGACCTTAGCAAGAAAAAACCGCTTGTCTCCTTTGAAAAAGCAACCGCATCATTGGATAACATTCGTTTTGTTGATACAGAGAAAAAAACTGTCATTGAAGTTCCATCCCTTAAACTAGACACGATTGATTTTGATTTGCAAACATCCCACATAAGCATTGAAAAAGCGACCATTTCAAAACCTTTTGTGGATGTGACATTGGAAAAAGAGTATGCCCTTAAATTAGTGCGTCTTTTCACTCCTTCTAGTACACCTCAGGCAACAACAAAACAAGAGGCGTCAACTGAGTGGAAGTTTGCATTAAAATCTTTACATGTAAATCAAGCAACCGTCGATATAGCTGATCAAAATGTCAAAACAGTGATTCACCTCTCTCCACTTAATCTAACCACCCAAAACATCACACACGATATGAACAAATCTATCGCTTTTGACTTTAACAGCACCGTTGATTCCACCGCTTCTCTTGGTCTAAAAGGAACTTTTATTCCCGCAAGCATCTCTCTTGACATGCTCATCAACGCCAATAACCTCTCATTTGAAAAAGCACAACCTTACATTTCAGCTTATACCACGACACTCATTCAAGATGGCGCATTGTCACTCAATGCAAAGCTAAAAGCCTCTTTTAATCAACAGCCAACGCTCAAAATTGAAGGTGATGCAACGATTTCAAAATTCTCACTCGCCGATCAATACAAAAAGTCTCTTGTCGCATGGGAAACCCTCAACGTTGCAAGTGTCGTATACACACTTACTCCTGCAGCGCTTAGTATTCAAAATATCATGCTTGACAAACCTTACATCAACCTTGATGTCAAAAAAGATGGAACCACCAATTTTGCTAATCTTTTAAAAGCACCACCAGCTTCTTCCAAAACTCAAAAAGCATCCAGTACACAAGAAACTATGGCTATTTACATTGGTAATATCGTATTAAAACGAGGCACAACCCATTTTCAAGATGCTTCACTGTTTCTTCCTTTTGCAACATTTGCCGATCAACTTAACGGATCTATTTCAACCCTTGATACAAAAAATACCAAACCTTCCCTTTTAAAACTCGAAGGTAAAGTTGATAAGTATGGCTACGCCAAAATAGAAGGCTCCGTTCTGCCTTTTGATTTTAAAAACAGAGCCATTCTCAAAATTATTTTTAAAAATATTGATATGCCTTCACTTACACCTTACTCTGGCAAATTTGTAGGTTATGCCATTAAAGAGGGAAAACTCTCTATGGATCTTAACTATAAAATTAAAAAAGGGCTGATGGAAGGTGCAAATAAGATCAACCTTGATTCACTCACTCTTGGTGATAAGATAGAGAGTAAAGAAGCGAGCGATTTACCGTTGGGTCTTGCCATCGCTATTTTAAAAGATTCCAAAGGTCAAATCGACATTGACCTTCCCGTAAGCGGTGATCTCAACGATCCTGAGTTTCGCTACGGAAGCATCGTATGGCGCGCTTTTGGTAACCTTATCGGAGGTATTTTGACCTCTCCATTTAAACTTTTAGGCTCAATGCTCGGAATTGAGACAGAAAACCTAAAAAGTATTGACTTTGCAGCAGGTGAGTATGCAATTATTGATTCTGAAGAGGAGAAAATGGGGCAATACCAACAGATTTTGGAAAAGCGAAGTGAGCTAAAGCTTATGATTACGCCAAGTTTTAATGAAACGCTTGATACTAAAGCCCTTCAAGAACAAAATGTCACTGCACAGATTGAAGCTCTGATTCCTAAAAAAAGTAAAGAAGATGATAGCTATGGTAAAACCATCAAAAAACTTTACATTCAAAAATACTCCGATGATGCCTACAGTAAACTGATAAAAACTTACAAAGAAGAGAATTTGGATGTTGGTGTCATTAACGACAATTTAATAGCCAAAATTGCTGAGGGCATTACCATCACGCCAGAAACACTTCAAGCTTTAGCACTAAAACGTTCAGAAGCAATTATCCAAAACCTCATTACAAAACATAAAATTGCACCCGCTAGACTAATAAAAAATGAACCTCAAACCAGCGATGCCATTCGGGATGAATGGGTAGGATGTGCGATTTCAGTGAGTAATTAAAACCGCTTAGAAACACCTCTTATTGAAGTGTTTCTAATGCTTTTTTAACTTCATTGGCATGGTCTTTTACTTTCACATTTGTCCAAAGCTTGGCAATTTTACCGCTTGGATCAATCAAAAACGTTGAACGAACAATGCCCATATACTCTTTACCACAAAACTTTTTAAGTTGCCAAACACCGTAGTTTTGAGCCACTTCGGTACTTGCATCAGACAGAAGCGTAATCTCAAGTTTTTGCTTGGCTATAAATTTTTGATGCGACGCTGTGCTATCAGGACTAATGCCTAAAACAACTGCATTAAGATCTTCAAATGCGGGAAGCGCTGCTGTAAAATCGCACGCCTCAGTGGTACATCCAGGGGTACTGTCTTTGGGGTAGAAGTAAAGCACAATCCATTTGCCCTCAAGGTCTCTAAGTGAAATTTCAACATTGTCCTGATTCGGAAGACTGAGAGCTGGAGCTTTGTCACCTATTTTTAACATACTCTTTCCTTTGTTTATATTTTTCAGCATATTACCACAGATTTTACCTGTGTATAGTCATCCATCAGTGCAAAATAAGGTCCTTCTTTCCCCACACCGCTCTGCTTTATGCCCCCATAAGGTTGCAAGTCAAACCGCAAGGTAGGAATATCATTGATTACAATGCCACCTGCTTCAAGCTCATCAATCGCTCTTTGCGCCATGGCAAGATCGCTGCAAAAAATGGAGTATTGAAGTCCATAGTCTGAAGTATTCATCTTCTCTTTGGCTTCCTCATAACCCCTTACTTTAATGAGCGAAACAATCGGCGCAAACACCTCTTCACACACAATAGCCATCGCTTCGGTGACATCAGCCATAATCGTTGGTGCAAACAAAAGACCGTTACATGTAAAACCGCACAGTGGCTTTGCACCCTCATCGATAGCACTTTGAATCCATCGTTTTGCTTTTTTGACCGCATCCTCATTGACCATCGGTCCAATGAAGGTTTGATCATCATACGGCGAGCCTACATGTAAGCTTTTTGTCTCTTCAACAAGGGCTTTTTCAAAGCTTTCATAAACGCTTTCATGCACATAAATGCGTTGAAGCGAAATACACACTTGCCCAGAGTTAATGAACGCTCCTACTGCACACCGTTTTGCGGCAAGAGCAATGTTGGCAGAAACGTCGATGTAAGTTGCCGCATTGCCACCTAGTTCAAGTGCCACTTTTTTAATACCCGCCTTTTGCATAATCTCCCGCCCAACACTCACACTTCCCGTAAAGCTAATAACACGAGGTATATCATTGGTGATAAGCGCCTCATTCACACCTTCACCACTGTAAATAAGACTGAGTGCATCTTTAGGTGCATAGGGACTTTCGATGAAAAGCTTTACGAGTTCATAGGCAGTGCGTGGCGCTTGAGATGTTGGTTTTAAAATGACGGCATTACCCGCAACAAGTGCTGGAGCGATTTTGTGAGCTACAAGATTGAGTGGAAAATTAAATGGGGTAATCGCCAGTACCACGCCCACGGGCTCACGTTTATAAAATGCCAAACTCTTTTTACCACTTGGCATTGCGGTTGTATCAAACGTTTCGCCGTTTACATGTAACATTGCATTGGCAGAGAGTTTGATGGTTTCAATACAACGATCAACCTCAACGCGTGAAAAAGTGATCGGTTTTCCCACTTCATCGGTAATGATATGCGCTATTTTTTCACGCTCACCTTCTAGTTTTTGGGCTACATCCAAAAGCCAATTCATGCGTTGATACAAGGGAGTCAGCTTTACATGTAAAGCTGCTTTTTGTGCAATATTGAGAACTTCTATAGCATCCATTTCATCGCAGAGACTAAAGGTTGAAACCACGCGTCCATCGAAGGGTGAACGCACCTCTTTTTGTTGCTCTTTATCTTTACATGTAGAACCGTAGTATAGATTCGCTTTCATGAGTTCTTACCTCTATTTTTGTCACTGAATTATAACGCAACTTTTCATACTAAAACTATCTTTAATTAATTTTTGGCTAACATAGTATCTCTTTAGAAAACGACTTTTAAGAAGGTAAAACAATGGATAAAGCAAAATACATTTGGATGGACGGCAAACTCGTTGCATGGGATGATGCAAAAGTACATATTTTGACCCATACACTTCATTATGGCAATGGTGTTTTTGAAGGCACTCGTGCGTATATGACTGAAAATGGTCTTGCCATTTTCAAACTTCGCGAGCACACCAAACGCTTGCTTAATTCTGCAAAAATTACACGTATTAAAGCAACTTATACGCTTGAAGAGCTTGAAGCGGCACATATTGAAGTATTACGATCAAACGACTTTACGTCAAATGTTTACATCAGACCTTTGATCTATCTAGGATACGGCATTATGGGTCTTAACCACGTTAAAGCTCCTGTCAATACAGCGATTGCTGCATGGCAATGGGGAAGCTACCTTGGTGATGAAGGTTTAGAAAACGGCATTCGCGTTAAAATCTCTTCATTTACCCGCAACCCAGTGAGCTCAACCATGGGCAAAGCCAAAGCGGCAGCAAACTACCTTAACTCACAAATGGCAAAATACGAAGCGCTTGAAGCAGGCTATGAAGAAGCCCTGTTACTTGATGATGAAGGCTTTATCGCTGAGGGTAGTGGTGAGTGCTTCTTTATCGTTAGAAACGGTGTGCTGATTACCCCTCCAAATGACACTTCACTTGAAAGTATCACACAAGCAACGGTTCTTGATCTTGCACGCGAAGCGGGCATTCCAATTGAGCGCAGACGCATTACACGTGATGAAGCATACATTGCAGATGAGTCTTTCTTTACAGGAACAGCCGCAGAAGTTACACCGATCAAAGATATCGATAACTACATTATTGGCGATGGTAAAAGAGGTCCTGTGACCAAACAACTTCAAGACGCTTATTTTGATGTTGTTTACGGACGTAACCCAAAATATAAACATTTATTAACATTTATCTAAACACCCTAAAGGAAGATTATGCCAGCAGATTTGAACGATTATTTTAAAAAGAAAAATAGTGGAGGAAACAGTGGTGGAGGTGACAACGACAATCGTACACCTTTCAATATTGAACCGCCCGATTTTATGAAAAACCTTGGTAAAAAAGCAGGGATATTCTATGTGCTTATCGCGATCGTCGTCATTGCTGTTGTTGCAAAGCCTTTTGTGATTATTAATTCGGGTGAAATGGGCATTAAAGCGACCACAGGTAAATTTGAATCAACCCCAATGGATCCTGGTTTTCATCTCTTTATTCCTTTTATCCAACAAGTGTTTATTGTCGATACAAAAGTGCGTATTATGAACTACTCTTCCACAGAAGATTTGGGTGAAGTCATACAAAGAGGTTCTGGTATCAAGAAAAATGCCGCTATCTCCGTTCTTGATGCAAGAGGACTTCCTGTTTCAATTGACCTAACCGTACAATACAAACTTGAACCATCCACCGCTCCTCAAACCATTGCAACATGGGGTCTTGCTTGGGAAGAAAAAATCATTAACCCTGTGGTAAGAGATGTCACAAGAAGTGTTATTGGTAAATTTAATGCAGAAGAGCTTCCACAAAAACGAAATGAAATTGCCGTTAACATTGAAGAAGGCATCCGTAAAGCGATTGATGCACAACCAGGTAAACCTGTTGAACTTCTCACAATGCAACTAAGAGAAATTGTTTTACCTGCAAAAATCAAAGAGCAAATTGAAAAAGTTCAAGTAGCCAAGCAAGAAGTTGAACGAACGCGCTATGAGGTTGAAATAGCCAATCAACAAGCTTTAAAACGTGCCGCTGAAGCTGAAGGTCAAGCCAAAGCAAGAGAGATTAATGCTCAAGGCCAAGCCAATGCTATCAAAATTGAAGCAGATGCTGATGCCTATGCTAACAAAAAAATCTCTGAGAGTATCTCAACTCCGCTTTTAACACTTCGCCAAATCGAAGTTCAAGGAAAATTCAACGAAGCTCTGAAAGAAAACAAAGATGCGAAGATTTTTCTAACACCGGGGGGAGCTGTACCAAATATTTGGGTTGATACCAAAGATAGCCAAAAAGCAGTTAGTGTCAGCAAATGAGTTCAACACTTTTAAATTCTATCGACTGGAAAACTTCACCGCTTCTACCTGTCATTGCGCAGGATGTTAATAGCGGTGAAGTATTGATGCTTGCCTATATGAATGAAGAAGCACTCTCTTTAACCTTGCAAACAGGACTTGCGCACTACTACTCTAGAAGTCGCCAAAGTCTTTGGAAAAAGGGCGAAACCAGCGGGCACCTTCAACATGTCAAAGAGGCTTATTTGGATTGTGATAGCGATACATTATTGCTTAAAGTGGAACAAGAGGGTGTTGCTTGTCATACAGGACGCTCTTCGTGCTTTTTTAATCGTATTGATGTCGAAGAAACCCCTAAAGAGCCAGCCAAAGAGATTGAGGCTTATTCGATTAGCGACAAGATTTATCATATTATTCAAGAGCGAAAGAAGGCTGATCCTAAAAGCTCTTATGTGGCATCACTGCTACACAAAGGCGATAACAGCATCTTGAAAAAAGTTGTCGAAGAAGCGGGTGAATTTTGCTTTGCCTGTAAAGATAATGATAACAAAGAAATTATCTATGAAGCAGCTGATCTTATGTTCCATGCCCTTGTAGCTCTTGGCGCTAAGAACATTCATCCATCGCTTATTACCAAAGAACTTGAGAGACGCTTTGGACTGAGTGGAATAGAGGAGAAAAATAGCCGCAATGAACACTGATGCACTCAAATTATCACTATTGACCTATATTAAACACTTTGGTCTTTATGATTATTTGGCATTCGCTTGGCTCTTATTCACTTTTTTAATATTGATTGTCTTGGCAAGCTTAATTGCCAGACGATCATCGGTTGCATCACTTTTTCTCATTATTTTTGCACTTCTCATGTTAGTCATCGCCCCCTTTCTTATTAAAATGAAATTAGGTGAACTACTCCGAGCAACAAGTACGGAGGTCACTATGGCAAAAAAATTAACTTTCTCGGCCTCTTTTATCGTTGAAGGAAATATCTATAATAACTCCAATAAAGATTTTACACTCTGCTTGATACATACCTCTATTATTAAACAAACAGATGCACAAGGGTTAAAAGCCTATATCAACATGTTAAAACCTATTGCCAAACAGTCGATATTAGTTAGACAAGATCTTCCTAAAGAAGGCGTTATGGAATTCCAAAGTGTTTTCGATAATTACAATTATAGTGACGATGTTAACGCAACACTAAAAGCAGAATGCTACTAAAGGAGTCCAATTGACTTATTTTACAATACTTCATTGGTTCGCCATGATTATACTTCTCTTAGTTTTTATTTTGGTTATTACGCTGACTATCCGTAATCATGATGGAAAATCTTCATTGCTTGCACCTATTCTTGCCACATTCTTTGTTTTAGGCATTTTCGCTATCTTTACAATCTATGGACTCGATAAATACACTAAAATTGCGCGACTCGAAAATGTAGTACAAAAAAAAGTGTTGATCAATGAGTCTTTTTCTATTTCTGGGCAAATCCGCAATATTGGCAACTTTACAATAGGATCATGTGTTTTAGAAGTCAAGGTTGCAAATGAATTGAGCGATACCACAGGCAGCGAGTCCATCGTATTCGCACCTAAATCGGTATTTGACAATCTCTTTAGTAAAGAGTCTATTTATTCAGTAGATACAACGAAAGAATTTGTGATTGCAGAAAATCTTCATACAGGAGAAATGCGTAACTTTACTGTCTTTATGCGCTATCCACCCTCTTTTGCAAAACCTTATACGCGCTATGAGCTTTACTGCCACTAAGAGTTAATAAATAAATCCTTCTTGTTTGAGTGCTTTTCGTATATTAAACATCTGCTGATGCTTGGTATAACACCATGAAGGAGAAAGCAGTGTCTCATCTTCAATACCCGCGCTCACACGTTGCAGCATTACATCTTCGGGTAAAAGTTTAATCGCTTCAATCAAAGATTGAATATAACACTCTTCAGAGATAGGCATAAACTCGCCTTTTTTAAAATCATTGGCAAGTGCCGTTCGTTTCACCACATACAAAGGGTGAAATTTAAAGGAGTGAACGCCTAGATTAAGTGCAAATTTAACACTCTCCAATGCCATTTGAGGTGTTTCACCCGGTAGTCCAAAAATAACATGTGCACACATTTTAAGTCCATACTGACGCGTTAAAGCAATGTATTTTTCAATATTAGCACTATCATGCCCACGGTTTATTCGCTTTAATGTCTCATCCGAAGAGGATTGAACACCATACTCAATCCAAATCTCATGCTCTTTTGAAAGCTCTGCTAAATAAGCAATAACCTCTTCATTGATACTATCAGTACGTGTCCCAATACTAAGTCCTACGACACCTTCAAAACTGAGTGCCTTGGTATAAAGCGCTCTAAGTGTCTCAAGCGGCGCGTAAGTATTGGTAAAAGATTGAAAATAGACAATAAATTTCTGAGCACCAAATTTTTTAGTCAGTGCAACTTTTGTCTTTTTATATTGCGCTTCTAATTGAAGAAGTTGAAACTCTAAATAAGGATTTTCTGATGTAGGACTCAGGAAAAATCGTTTGGGTTGGTTGTGCTCTAAGTTAGGGCTGAATGATTCGTTTTCACAAAAAACACAACCCCCACGTGCTACGGTACCATCGATATTTGGACATGTAAAGCCAGAGATAGAAATGGGAATTTTATAGACTTTTTCCCCAAATTTTCTCTTAAAGTACCGTCCTGCGGTTAAAATCTCGCGCATTATTTAATAAAATAGTTTCCATCAAAACTAACCAGTGAATAGTTCATATCATTACCAATGCTCTCTTTAAGTGCTTCAATACTTAAAAAGGCCAATGAATCTGCTTCAATGTACTCTCTGACTTCTTCGACATTTTTATTGGCACTAATAAGCTCTTTATAGCTTGGTGTATCAATACCATACAAGCAAGGATGTTCAATCGTCGGAGCTGCAATGCGCATATGCACTTCAGCAGCACCTGCGCGTTTTAGCATTTTAACAATCTGGCGTGAAGTTGTACCTCTTACAATACTATCATCAATCACTACGATCTTCTTGCCCTCTAAAATCTTATGAATAGGAGAGAGTTTCAGTTTAACTTTCAAATCACGCACCGCTTGCGTAGGCTCGATAAACGTTCTTCCAACGTAATGATTTCGAACAATTGCCATTTCAAAAGGAATTCCACTTGCTTGCGCATAGCCAAGCGCTGCACTTACGCCACTATCAGGTACGGGAATAACAAAATCTGCGTCAACTGGAGCTAGTTCTGCAAGCTTCATACCCATTTTTTTGCGTGCCGCATAAACATTTTTACCTTCAATGACACTGTCAGGACGAGCAAAATAGATAAATTCAAAGGCGCAGATATGCGGATCTGGCTCAAAAAGTTGAATGCTTTCAAACTCATCTTTACCATGTTGAAAAATAACCATTTCTCCAGGTCTTACATCTCTTACAAACTCAGCGTCTACAAGATCAAGCGCACACGTCTCACTCGCAACGATATAACCACCCTCTTTTAATTTACCAATTGACAAAGGACGTACACCGTAACGATCACGCACAGCAAACATCTTGGATCTACTTTGGATCAAAAGACAGTAAGCACCTTTAATGACATGTAAAGCTTCGATGATACGATCTTTAAGTTTTCCTTGTTGCGAGCGAGCAATTAAATGAATAATATTTTCGGTGTCCATAGAAGATTGAAAAATAGCGCCTTGTTCAACAAGCTTGCTTCGCACTTCATGCTTATTAATTAAATTTCCATTGTGAACAATCGAAATGTCACCAAGCTTATAACTTGCAGCAACGGGTTGTGCATCTCTTACAGAGTCACTTCCTGCAGTTGAATAACGGTTATGACCAATTGCCATATCACCATGTAAGAAAGAGAGTTTGTCTTCGTTAAAAACTTCGGTAACTAAACCATTATCTTTAATCGTTCTGATTTTCTTGCCATCACTGGCACTGATACCTGTTGCCTCTTGTCCGCGGTGTTGCATCGCGAACAGAGCATAATAGGCTATTTTAGAAGCATGTTTTACATCAAATACACCAACAATCGCACACATAAGTTCATATCACCTTTTCTTAAAGACCTAAGCAGTCACTAATTGTATAAAGACCATTAGGTTGATTGATGATCCACTTTGCGGCCTTAATTGCGCCTTTGGCAAAGGTATCACGACTGGTTGCTGTATGGTTCATCTCAATAAATTCACCATCATTGTAAAATCCTACGGTGTGACGTCCTACAATGTCACCACCGCGGAGTGCCATTATAGCAATCTCATCTTTGGTACGCTCGCCAATAAGACCATTACGTCCACTAACACGTACATCGTCTAGATTAAGTCCACGTCCGCGGGCTGCATGCTCACCAAGGGTTAATGCTGTGCCACTTGGAGCATCTTTTTTAAAGCGGTGATGCTGTTCTACGATCTCGATATCAAAATCACTGAGGCTTTTTGAAGCAAGCTCCACTAAACGATTCAAAACGGCTACACCTAAAGACATATTGGTTGAGTAAAGAATAGGCATATTGTTTGCTGCTTCTTTTAAAAGATTGTGTTGATGCTCATTGAGGCCTGTTGTACCGATGACTAATGGCGTTGGGTGCTTTAAAGCATTTTCAAGCAATGCTTCCGTGCCTATTCCAATCGTAAAATCAATAACAACATCCGCTTTTTGTAAAAGTGTTAGCACATCATCGGTAACAACTGCATCTTTTGGAGGTGTAAATCCAAAATCTTCAATCGCATGCAAAACATAAGGTTTTGCCTCTTTATCTTTGGTAAGATTCTCAATGAGTAATCTCCCTACTCTACCAGTTGAGCCGTGAATTCCAACGTGTATCATTCTAAATTTTCCTTCTTCTTAATGGTTCACATATTCTAACGCTTGGATACCAGCAGTTGCGCCATCACCCGCAGCACACACTACTTGTTTTGAAGCCTTTATTCGTAAGTCGCCTGCAGCAAAAAGTCCTTTGACAGATGTTTTCATATTTAGGTCTACAACAACATTACCATTTTCATCTATTTCACATAAAAAGCTTCCATCTTCTTGCTTTAAAATAGCATTATTCACATTCATTCCAACAAAAACAAAGACACCTGGCACTGCGATATCTCTTTCCTTACCTGCATCATCTACGACAATAATGCCATTTAAGCCCATTTTATCACCGTACGCTTTTTTAACGGTTACATTTAAAACAAGCTCTATTTTTGGATTATTCTTAACTTTTTCAATCGTACTTGGGCTTGCTCTGAACGTATCACGTCTGTGAACTAAATAGACTTTTGAGCAAATATGTGAAAGATAAAGAGCCTCTTCTAAAGCGGTATCACCACCACCCAATGCTACAACTTCTCTGTTTTTATAAAAAAAGCCATCACATGTTGCACAGGTACTAACACCTTTACCAAACAATTCTGCTTCACCTTCAAAATTAGCTTTTTTAGGAGTGCTTCCTGTGCAAACAATCACACTTTTTGCCTGTTCACTTTTTCCACCAGCTAAAGAAATCTGAAATGTACCATCTTCATTTTTAGAGATACGCGTGACCTCTTCCATTGCATGTTTCAAACCAAAACGCATACACTGTTCTGACCAAGGTGCCATAAAATCTAAACCGCTTAATATTTGCGCACTTCCTGGATAATTTTCTATTTCACTACTACTGGTGATTTGTCCGCCAGGAAGACCTTTTTCAAACATCACCACGTTTTTTAAACCGCCGCGTGTTGCGTACAATCCAGCACTTAGTCCTGCTGGGCCACCGCCAATAATTGCTAGATCTAACATGGTTTTTCCTTATATTTCTTTAGACTGAATGAATAATAGTTCGTAAACTAAGCAGATACAAATCATGCTCATAGCCTAAAAGAGGTATTGTAGACAAGGAAGTCTAATGACTTCCTTACAAAATTTTTATTAAAGAAGAGAATTAACTTTGTCAGTTAAAACTTGTTTGGATGATGCACCAATCATTTGATCCACTAACTCACCGTTTTTAAAGAAAAGAATCGTTGGAATTGACCTGATGCCATATTTAATAGCAACATCTTGCTCTTCGTCAGTATTGACTTTACAAATTTTTGCTTTACCATCAAAATCGCCTGCTAATTCATCAATAACTGGAGCGATCATACGACAAGGTCCACACCAAGGTGCCCAAAAGTCTACTAAAGCTACGCCTTCGGCTACTGTACTATCAAAATTTGATGCATTTAACTCTAGATATTTTCCCATTTTTATCCCCTAAAACGTTATTTTATAGATGATCAATTATACTCACTCTAACTTTAAAATTACCATAGCACATCAAGTTATTTTTTTAGTAAGTAATATTTTTTATTATTTCTATTGTTTTGGGCGTTACTAAAATAGCATCAATTTGGTAATCATCTGTGGTAGCATGCGTCAATAAATAATAGTTAATTGTTTTAATGATTTTAGCCATTTTAGAGGGCGTTATACGTGTAATAGGATCATAGTTTTGTGAAAATTTAACTTCGCAAAAATGAAGAATATTCTCTTTTTTTGCGATAATGTCTATCTCGCCAAATTTGGAGTGAAAATTTCGCATAAAAATAGTGTAGCCTTCTTTTTCTAAATAGGAAGAAGCCCTCTCTTCAGCTTCTTTACCTACTTTTAGACTCATTAGGACTCAATGCGTATCATTGCTGGTTTAAGTTCTATAAACTCTAACTGACTTAGTTCTTGAAGTGCTTTTTGAATATCGCTCTCTTTACATGTATGGGTTGAGAAAAGTAAGACCGCACTCTCTTCTCTGTTTGCATCTTGTTTTTGTAAGAAACTGCTAATAGAAATAGTATGCTTACCTAAAATTTCAGAGATTTTTGAGAGAACACCTATTTTATCAGCTACCGTTACACGAATATAATACTGTGTGCAAATGTCATCTTTATTCATCAGTGTCAAACCACTTTTTTCAAGCGGCTTAATAAAGCCTAACATGGGTGAATTTTGTGTATGCCTTGCAATGTCGATAAGGTCTGAAACAACAGCACTTGCGGTAGCACTTCCTCCAGCTCCAGGTCCATAATACATCGTCTCACCCACACGATCACCAATAACACTAATACCGTTCATCACGCCATCAACTTTTGCTATCATCTGCTTGATCGGAACAAGTGCTGGATGTACACGAAGTTCTACTTGATCACCACTTTTTTTAGCAATGGTAAGGAGTTTAATGTTGTAGCCAAATTCTTTTGCAAAATAGATGTCTTCACTGTTGATATGCTCAATGCCCTCAATCAAAATCTCTTCAGGCTTGACATCAATTCCGTAAGCAATGCTGGCTAAAATAAGCAGTTTATGTGCTGCATCAAATCCACCTACATCAAAGGTCGGATCAGCCTCTGCATAGCCTAAAGCTTGTGCTTCTTTCAGAACATCTGCAAATTCTGCTTTTTCATTCATCATCTTGGTTAAAATGAAATTACATGTACCATTCATAATGCCTTTAATAGCATCAATATGATTAGCACTTAACCCTTCGCGAAGTGCTTTAATGATAGGAATTCCACCCGCAACACTGGCTTCATACCCAATAGGAGTATTGCCAGCAAGATCACGCAACTCATAGCGATGGTATGCTAGAAGTGCTTTGTTAGCTGTGACAACGGCTTTTTTATTTTTAAGAGCACGTGTTACAATTTTATAGGCTTCATCCACACCACCCATTAATTCAACCACAACATCGACATCTGGGTTTTCTAAAACATCATCCACATTACTGCTCAAAGGGATGTTAACATCCCTTTTTTTTGTTATATCTTTAACGACACCGATGATAGGAACAATTTTTTTGCCACTGCGTGCTGTGATGATATCTTCATTTTCTTGTAAAATCTTAATAACATGGCTACCAACAGTTCCTACACCAATAATTCCTACTTTGATCATTCCTGTAAGCCTTCTAAACTTTTCAAATACTTCTTCACATTACGTGCTGCTTGGCGTATTCTGTTCTCATTTTCGATGAGTGCAATTCTGACATATCCTTCACCACTCTCACCAAAACCAATACCTGGGCTCACTGCAATTTTGGCTTCCTGAAGCAGTTGTTTTGCAAATTCCATACTCCCTAAATGTGCAGCAACTTTTGGGATTTTTGCCCATACGAACATGGTTGATTGTGGTTTTTCCATTGGCCAGCCCGCATTGTTAAAGCTCTCGACTAAAACATCTCGACGTTTTTTATACGTTGCGCGAATTTCATCAACACACTCTTGTGGGCCATCAAGAGCAACGGTTGAAGCCACTTGAATTGGGGTAAACATACCATAGTCAAACCATGATTTGATTTTTTGAAGTGCACCAACAAGTTTTTTGTTACCCACAACAAAACCAACACGCCAACCTGCCATATTGTAGCTTTTAGAGAGTGTATAACACTCAACAGCGACATCTTTAGCACCTTCTACTTGAAAGATAGATGGTGTTTCATAGCCATCAAAAGAAAGATCCGCATAAGCAATATCACTAATAATATAAAAGCGTTCTTCTTTAGCATAAGCGACCAGCTCTTCATAAAAAGAGACATCGGTTGTTACACAGGTTGGGTTATGTGGAAAGTTAACAACGACAAATTTTGGTTTTGGAGCTGATTCTTTAAACACTTTTTTCAATTTTGTAAAAAATTGCTCTTTATCAAGTTCATATTTCTCATTATAATCAATTCCAAATTTGTGAACATTTCCACCTGCAATCATAAAAGCATACGCATGGATTGGATAAGCAGGATCAGGAACAACGGCTACATCGCCTGGGTTCATAATGGCTTGTGCTAAATGCACAAAACCCTCTTTACTACCAAGTGTTGCGACAGCTTCAGTGTTAGGATCGAGCGTAACCCCATATTTACGTGCATACCAATTACAAATCGCTAAACGTAATTTATAGATACCTTTACTAACCGAATAACCATGTGTACCGTCTTTTTGAGCAGACTCTACAAGCTTATCAATAATATGCTGTGGCGTTCTTCCATCAGGATTTCCCATTGAAAAGTCAATAATATCATCACCGGCATGGCGAGCTGCTAATTTTAGGTCATTAATTTGGGCGAAAACATACCCTGGTAATCTATCTATTGTATTAAATCTAATCTCATCAAACATAATCTTTCTCCTCTTTTACTCTTTTACATGTAAAGATAATCCATGCTTTATATTCTCAAGCATAAAAGCATCGCCAATTTTTAAATAAGCGGCATTACTAGGAACTTTTAGCTTCAGCGTTCTTGTCGATTCTTCGGATTTGACATCACTTAATAGATGCAAATTCCCATCAAAAAAGACAACATCGGGGAACCAACGATCACCTGCATGAACCGTTATTGTTACCTCTCTCATATTCTTCACATCAATCCAATAAGGCTTCAAAGGTTTGCCTAATGGCGTCGTAACTCCACTTTCTACCTTTTTAGCGCCTAAATAAGCGTTACTTGAATCAATGTCATAAAACCAGTATTGGTCATCATTTTTTACGATATTCGTTATAGTGCATCCTCTAGCCTCAAGGGCATTCGCGAAGGCTTCAGGATCGACAATATGCTCTGTTTGAAGGTAGATCTCCCAAACAAATCCAGCACTATCACGTAACGCATTACTCGTTAAAAAGTAGTTATATCCCATTGCCTCTAAAGATTCATTCACAATCTTGAGAAAAATCAATGGATCATTTTGTGTACGAAAAGCCAATCTTAACTGAATGGGTTTATCGTATAAAAGCTGTAATAAACCATTTTTTTTCAGTACAGAGATGACTTTAACACTATTCACTTCACCATTAGATTTTGTGAAATTGCTGCTTTCAGCAAAAAGTACCTGAATAAGGTTTTTTTGCGTTTCATACTTTGTCGAACCAACGAAACTTTTAATTTTGTCTTGAAGATTTTGAGCCCCAAATAAAGAGAGCGCTAAGGTTAAGATAAGGAGTAATTTTTTCACCAGTTTTTGCCTCGATTAAGCTCAATAAATTTCTCTTCAGAGATTTTTTTAATTGCTCCATTTTCAACCAAAAAGCGAGTAGATCCTTGTTCCGTAAAATCTTCTACACTTCCGTCGTAGGAGAGTTTAAAAAAGCCATTACCCGTTTTAATAATTTGACGTTTATTTAGATCAAGTGTAATATTTTGATCACTTGAACTCTCTTTGCGATTGAATGTCTCTAGATTGATAATACCGACCCAAATACGTTTTGTAGGAGCAATAATGGCACTGTTTTTAGGGATATCGCGCACCAATGATGTATTGGATTCGGGAAGCGCTGGAAGAGGGGCAACAATGCCACTGTTCGTATCGTTTGCTTCTGTTTTACGTGTCAAATTTTCATCAATACTGACAACAACTGCTTGAACAGTACTATTGCTACTGTTGGTCTCAACCACGCGTTCTTCAACTTTAACGCCTAAGGAAGTTGCCGTTTCTTGCACTACTGGAGCACTTTGAAATGCGCTGGTTTGTTTTGTTTCAGTTTTCGTTTTATCCAAAAGGCTCATAACATCAAAATTTATCTCGATTTTAAAAATAGAAATGACACCAAAGATACCTGCAATCAAAACGATCAGTAAAAAGAGCCATGCTCCTTTTTTTAAAGAGCGCTCACTTTTAGCACGAATAAATATTTTTTCTTTGGAAGAGTCTTCTTCAGCTTTGTGCTCTGCCCAATAGTCATAGAAACCTTCAAGCCAATCCGTAAAATCAAGCTTGTATTCTCTCGATAAAATTTTGACAAAACCAAGGGTATTGATTTTGTTGAGCTTGTCATATTGATTGTTGATCATGTACTCTAGTTGTTTGACTTCAATGTGCGTTCTTTTACAAACTTCTTGCAGACCAATCTTTTCTAAGACTCTGATATCATTATCCATTGGCAATCCTATCACAAAGCACAGCAGCGGCTGCACTCACGTTTAAAGAGTCAAATGCTCTTGCCATTTTGATTGATACAATCGTATCTAATCGCTCTTTTACTTTAGGAGACAATCCTTTGCCTTCACTTCCCATAATTAAAGCTCGTTTAGGTGCAAATGTCACTTCTTTTACGTCAACGCCACCCATATCAGCACCATAGAGTGTAAACCCTATTTGCTTGAGTTCATTGAGCATATCACGTGTTGAAGGACATAACGCAATCGGCAATTCAAAGGCTGCAGCACTACTTGTTCGTAAAATGGCTTCCAAATTACACGTTTTCATACCACTTAAAATCAAGCCATCTGCGCCAAAAGCATAGGCACTACGTACAATGGCACCAATGTTTCCAACATCTGTCACTTCGTCCAAAATAACCAAAAAAGAGCCGTGCTTGATCTCATTAAAAGGGGTGAGTTCAAGATCTTTAATTTCGGCAAGAAAGCCCTGATGGTTTCCTCCATGGCTCATGGCTTGTGCTTTTCGCTCATCAATGGTACAAATCTTTTGCGTTACGCGAGCGATCTGCGAGAAGAGTTTAGGTTCACACTTTTTGGGTAAGAATACCGTCTCGATCCTTGAAGGATAGTGATTTAACAGATGTAAAAAGAGTTGTTTTCCATAGATTATCATGGCAATTATTGTATCCAAAATGGCTTAAAATAATGCTAGCTTTCACGAGAAACACTTTTTTAGCACATTATATGTAACAAAATAGGGACATTACTTTTGAAGTTTAGTGTACCACTCTTTAATGCTTTCGCCTGTGAGTTTAGAGAGAAGTTTTGCTTTTTGTTTGGGAGGAAGGTCAAGATCAATCAAATCTTCTTTGGTAATGGCTTCGCCACCTTGTTGCATTTCAGGGGTAATGACAATAACCCATTCACCTTTGAGATTAGCAGTTTTAGATGCTTGTTGCACCTCTAAAGAGGTTCCTAAAAAGCGTTTTTCATACAGTTTTGTTGCTTCTTTGATCGCAAATATTTTACGATTGGGGGCAAACTGGGCTAACTCTTCGATCAGTTTTTCAATACGATGTGGGGATTCATACAAAATCACAGCGTAAGGGGAATTCAATACTTCAAAAAGCTCGTTTTGGCGATCCATTCCTTTATGCGATAAAAAACCATAAAACAAAAACTGATGTGTTTCAATACCGCTTGTAACATAAGCAAGTAACGCTGCATTCGCACCGGGGAGAATTTCGTAAGGAAGAGCATTTTCTTGGCAAAAACGCACCAACGCAGCTCCTGGATCACTAATACCTGGCATTCCTGCATCACTTAAATAACCTACACTCTCTTCAAAGATTTTTTTATCAATCGTAGAAAGAACGGTATTTTCGTTATGTGAATGCATGGAAATAAAGTTTTTGATTTGAAATTCTATGTTATGTCGTTGGGAAAGAAGAGAGAGAAGTCTTTTGGTAATTCGTGTATCTTCGCAGAAAAGGGTTTTGCACTCCGCTAGAAGTTTAAGGCTTCTAACGGAGATGTCGTCTAAGTTTCCTATGGGGGTAGGAATGAAATAGATCAATGGTTTTAAGAACTATTTTAAGCTATATTTTTTCTTAAATTTCTCAACTCTACCCGCAGCATCAACAATCTTCTCACTGCCCGTGAAGAATGGATGACATGAACTGCAAATATCGATTCTTAACTCTGCTTTGTTAGACATAGTTTCGAAACTATTTCCACATGCACAAGTTACTACGCACGGTACATATTCAGGATGAATATCTTTTTTCATAATGTGTTTCCTTAATTATTTATCATAAAAATAAAATCTATTATTTGGCACGTCTTGCCAAAGGGTGCAAATTATAGCACAAAAGATTCATTATTTCAAGTCATGCCAATATTTTGGAAGCCGCAGCTACAACAGCCGTTTCACTTCGTAAAATTGTGTTACATGTAAGACCCACAATCGGCTGATTTTGAAGCAAATTTCGTTCTTTTTCGCTAAACCCACCTTCAGGTCCAATCAAGATCGAAGAGACATCCGAAGTAGCATTAAGCTTTGTCTGTGAAAAGTCTAGGATGTAACTTTTGGGGTATTGTTGCATGTAGCTTTGCACGTTAGGCAACACTTCAATCTGTATCAGCCTGCTTCGTCCACACTGTTGGGAAGAGTTAATTAAAATGCGCTTTATGCGTTCCATATCAAGCTTATGGTTTTTTTGTGAAAATTCGGCATAAACAAAGCTTATCTTAGAAACACCCAGCTCATTGAGCATCGGAAGCGTTTTCTCAATAATCTTAGGATCAACCACACTCCACCCTACATGTAAAACTTTTGAAGGCAACAACGGAAGCTCTTTTTTGGAAATCAACTCTAAAAGTGCCTCTTTTTTACCAATCTGAGAAATTTCATACTCATAGATAAACGCATCTTCCAGATTTCGCCAATGAAGTTTTTCTCCCACACTGATGCGTCGCACTTTAAAGATATGCTCATACTCTCTCGTATCAACTTTGAGTATTGACTCACCCGCACCCGCATGATACACAAACTGCATTTTAATGCACCAGATAAAAAAGTGCGCTTGTGGCAATGAGCGCTAGAAAATCAAGGCTGTATTTTTTGATTGCATAACGTTTATAAGCACTTTGAGACGCTTCAGTGCGCTCTATTTTTTTATACATTTTATGCCCTCTGATGCCAAAAGCTACAATCAAAACCCATACAACGATCATCAACCACACCGACCATGAGAAGCTAAATTGACGTACTGCCATGACGATGATGCCTGTAAAAAAGATAGCCGAGAGAACGATGTAGTACTGAGGTGCGATGAGCTCGAGTCTTTTTGAGAGTTTGAGAAATGTTTTGTCACTTTTGAGGAGATAGAGATTCAGTGCTATAAGTACGACCAAAAGAACGATAAATACTAAGTGTAATTGGCTCGATAAGCTTATCAGCTCTTCCATGATGAAAAATCCTTCACAAAAATAATCTCAGATTGTACCCATTTTAGTATAATATTACCCATAAATCATAAGGTTAAACCATGCTTATTTCATATCAAGAAGCACTTCATATTATTCAGACGCAGATCAAACCTTTACATGGAAAACAGACTTTGCCTCTTTTAAAAGCTATAAACCGCATTGCTAGTTCTAACGTGTATGCCAAATTTGCCCTCCCTAAACACCCAATGAGCCTAAAGGAAGGCTACGGTATTGCCTTTAGCCCTGAAACAAACGTTTACACACTACTCAAACCGCCTTACCCTTCGCCAATTCCTATGGGCTTTGGTGTTAAACTCTCGACAGGTCAAAGCATTCCACGTGGGATCACTGCTGTTATAGCGGAAGAAGACGCGCTTTTAGAGCATTCTGAGCGCATCAAAACAACTTTACATGTAACGCTAGAGCAACATATCAAAAAAGAGGGCGAAGACATTACCAAGGGAGAGTTAATCCTCCAACAATTTGAACGTATCAGCGCGCAAAAGATTACCGCACTCTCTTCCCAAGGTATCAGCAAAGTTATAGCACTCCAAAAGCCTATCATTAGTATTTTAAGCATTGGCAATCAACTCTCAACAGGCGAAATTTACAATTCAAATGCGATGAGTTTGGCAGCACGAATCATTGAAATGGGAGCTAAGATAGAAGCTATTGAAATTTGCGAAGAAGATGAGACAAAAATATTAGAGAGATTACGGGTGTTGTGTCAAAAAGCAGATTGTATTATCACCACAGGAGCGATGAGTAAACATGATGCAATGTGCCAACTTTTAGAGACAAAAATGACACCACTTTTTCATCATGTTCGCATCGCTCCAGCAAAACCGAGTGCGCTAACATTTTTTGAGAACAAACCTATTTTACACTTAACAGGACTGCCACTTTCGTGTATGTTAGGTTTTGAAATGCTAGGTGTTCCTCTTATAAGACAATTGCAACAACAGCGCCGCATTATTCCTGATTTTATGACGTGTATTAACCAAAAACGTATTACATGTAAAAATAATTGCATGAGCGCCATTCCTGGATACAGCGATGGCAGAAATTTTGTAAGTGCCCCCTATTATGAGGCTGGAAGACTTAATATTTTGAGTCAGTGTAATGGATACACTCTTATTGAGAACAAAGAGAGCATCGAAGAAGGAGAGGAAATCCCCTTCTTCTACTTTACTCACCCACCAGTTTCGTAAAAGGCGCGACTAGAACTCTGGTTTTGATCGTCATCACTCCATTTGTTTTTCTCAGGTTTATTGCGGAGTACTTCTTTTAAAATTTCAGCAGCTCCCGCGACATCGCCTTTATGAACCGCATCTTTAATGCTCATCGCCTCATCAAAATAAAGGCAAGGGATGAGCATACCCTCTGCGGTAAGTCGAATACGGTTACAGTCTTCACAAAAATCGTGCTTATGCGGGTCAATAATACCAAAGACATAACCATCATCAAACTCAAACAGATGTGCCGGACTTGGTCCTACACGACCTATGGCCTTAAAATGATATTTTTGAGCAATCATATCTTGAACTTCTTGACCACTTAAACCTTTGAGTTGTTCTTTGGCATGCGTATTTTCCATGTATTCAATAAAGCGAATCGACATACCGCGCGCTTTGGCATACTCTAGTACGTCCAACACTTCATCAGCATTGATCCCTTTAATCGGCACCATATTTATTTTTACTTTAAGACCGACACGGAGCGCTTCTTCAATACCTGCTTGCACTTTGGCTAACACATCTTTTTGCGCCATTTTACCTGCAACATCAGGTTTAAGGCTATCAAGAGAGATGTTAACACGTTGGAGTCCTGCATTTTTAAGTTTTTGCGCCGCATCTTTGAGTAAAAAGCCATTGGTGGTGAGCGCTAGGTCAAGTCCACTTTTGTGATTATTAATCATTGCGATAAATTTATCAAGATCAGTTCTAAGCAGAGGTTCTCCCCCTGTAATTCTAATCTTCGTGATTCCTTCATCAATAGCAACTTTGACAAATAAAAACAACTCTTCAAAATTGAGTAAATTCTCTTTGGGAACCCATGAAAAAGGCTTCTCTGGCATACAGTATTGACATCTAAAGTTACATCTTTCAGTCACTGAAATCCTTAGATACGTGACGTTTCTTCCAAATCCATCAACTAACATGTTTTTCCTCTTGATTTAATGCGAAAGGTATTATACATAAAATGTCACCTTGAAGCTATTTATAAAAAGTATTGGGCTAAAATCTTATTACATTATTTTAAGAAACATTCCCAAGGAGTCTAGGTATGCAAAAGCCTATTCCGAATAACAAGGAACATAATGTAAGTACAAATGCTTTTTTGGTTTCCAAAACCGATACTCAAGGCAAAATTACTTACTGCAATGAACCTTTCATAAAAATCGTAGGTGCGAGTGAACAAGATATTCTTGGTAAACCGCATAACATTATCCGTCATCCCGATATGCCTCGCATTATTTTCAAACTCTTATGGGATAAAGTCAAAAACAAAGAAGAGATTTTTGCGTATGTCAAAAATCTTAGCTTTGATGGTGGGCACTACTGGGTTTATGCCAATGTTACTGCATCAACAGACCAATCAGGAAAAATCATCGGTTACTATTCAGTTAGACGCAAAGCAAACCCTAAGGCATTAGAGATTATTCAACCGCTTTACGCAAAACTTTTAGAACTTGAAAAAACAGGAGGTATGGAAGCATCACAAGCTTATCTTACCGACATTCTAAATCAAAAAGGAGTGAGTTATGAAGAGTTTTCTAACACGCTGCAACGATTATAAAATAGCTCTTTTTGCACTCTTCCTTTTAGCAAGTTTGGGTGCTTATTATGCAGGTTATACCGAAGGATTTACCACTTCAGGATTACTTGTTGGCGTTGCCGCTGGCTCTTTTTTTGGTAGCCGAAAAACGATGCAGTGCGATGCAGAGCTCTATGAAAAAACCTTAAATGTCATTCGAGAGGCTGCACACGGTAACTTAGAACCCCGTGTTGTCAATATCGATCCTGATAAACCTATGGGAAAAATTGCTTTAGAGATTAATGACCTTCTTGATCAAATGGAAGCCTTGATGCGAGAGACCAAAACATCCATAGAATCAGCAAGCCAAGGCAAAACATACCGCAATATCTTTAACGAGGGTTTTCGTGGTCTTTTTGCCACAAATGCGCACTACATCGCAGAAGGTGTTAAAGGCATTGTTGAAGGACAAAAAGGGAAAGTAAGGGGTTTGCTCTCATCAGCTTTTGCTGATCTTGGTGGTGGCAGTAAAGGCATTACTAGCGTACAACATGACCTTTTTACCAGTATTGAAGAAATGGCAAAAATTACCGAAGTATCAAAATCAACGGCTAAAAAATCGGATGAAAGCTTACAAACAGTTATGGTTTTATCCAATGGTATTAAAGAGTTGTTAGAGCTTCTTATGAGCACCAATGAAGCAATTACGTCACTGAGTGAACGAACATCGGAGATCTCTTCTGTCGTTAATCTGATTAAAGATATCGCCGATCAAACCAATCTGTTAGCACTTAACGCTGCTATCGAAGCAGCGCGTGCAGGTGAGCATGGACGAGGATTTGCTGTTGTTGCCGATGAAGTTCGAAAACTAGCAGAACGTACACAAAAAGCGACACAAGAAATTGCCATGACCATTCAAACCTTACAACAAGAAACCAATGGTATTCATTCCAATTCAGATCGTATCAATGTCATTGCAAATTACAGTGGGGAAAATGTTATTCAATTTGAAGAAGCATTAAAAGAGTTCAATAAAGATGCCAATATCACAGCCAATATCTCTTATGCGCTCGATAGTAAAATCAGAGCTACGTTAGCAAAAACAGACCATATACTCTGCAAAACAAATACGTATGATGAAGTCCTCAATGAAAGATCCGATGGGAAATTTGTTAAAAATGAGAACTGTAAATTTAGAGCATGGTACACGAGTCCTATTATCAACGAACGCTTTCATAATACCAAATCTTACCACATGCTTGAAGCACCACTTTCACAAATTATTGAATGTATGAACGAAAATGAGCAATTAATCAAAGTGGGCTACACTATGGATACGGTTGCACGCTATATCAATATCTTTAAAAAATTAGAAGCAGGCAGCGTAACGCTTCTTGCGACGTTGGATAAAATGGTAGAAGAGCACACCGAAGAGCTTAAACGCGCAATTTAGTGTAAATAAAGTAAGAGGGGATAAATCCTCTCTTACTTTAAATTTGCCAGTTTTAAAACCAAATCAACCTCGCCTATACCAATACGCAAATCTTTAGCAATTTCCGCTTCGCTTCTACCTTTGGCATATTGAGAAACGATCACTTTTTCATTCGAACTTGAAGGTGAAGAAGAGGCAAAACTCATCTCTTTGGTACGACTCTCCAACCGATCAATACGTCCACTTTGTTCATCTCTAAAATTCTGCATGATTTTTTCAACATCTTTGAGTGAACTTATCAGTGGAAATACACTTTGATGAATCTCCTCTTTTACCTGCCCTAGTATCTTACTCTCAATGGCTTTAGCATCAAACGCAGGCTCTTTATGGCTCGTAAGTTCACCCAGCGTTTTGTTGAGTACATGATTTTGGTAGTTAAGTTCTTCAATACTTTTTTCATAAATAAGCAGTTTTTTATTGACCTCAACATCGCGAATATAGACCATCAAAAAAATGATCACCACAAGAGCTGCTAACGCAATAAAGGCGAGGGTTTCAATACTCACTTTGATTTCCTTTCATTTGACGTATCATTGCGCGTTCACATGCAACCATGTAACCACTCCAATCTTTTTCGTCATCTTCGTGCATCATCACAATTTTTCCAACACTTTCACTTATGGCTTCAAAAAAAAGAGGTATTTGGCGTCTTGGAAAGGTCGGCATATCAATACGTGCATAGTAAGTCTCAGAGACTTGCAAAACATTACTATCAAACTCAATATACCCATGTCCAATCGACTTGAGCATTCCCTCACACGAGAGGGGAATATGCAAAGGCGCTTCGCTGGTCATTAAATGTGTAAGCTTGTCTATTTTACGGTGTAAATCAACCAAAAGCGTCAAAAGTACTTGGTCACTCTGTTCAGATTCTTTACGAATTTTTGAAGACTTTAGCCATAAACCCAACGGATCATCATTGAGCTGTAAAAGAGAGTAATACTCTTGAATAAAGGTTGTGTTTTCTAAGCTACTTGGCTCATAAGCTATCTTTAAAAATGCCGTAACAAAACGAATATTTTCCATTTTCATATCCTGTCTAAAAAGATCAGTGCAAAAAAGATGACACCCAAATAGCCATTAAGCGTAAAGAAAGCGCGATCAATTTTAGAAAAGTCTTTCAACACAATGCGATGCTCAAAAAAGAGTACAACGGCTGAGACTAAAACGCCGACATACGCAAAAAATCCAAGCCCAGCGCTTATGACAAACAGTAACCAAAAAAGAACGGTTTGCGCGTGAAAAAGACGTGATATAAAAAAAGTTGCATCTTTGCCAAAACGGGAAGGAATGGAAAAAAGTCCATTGGCTTTATCATACTCCATATCTTGCAAAGAGTAGAGCAGATCAAAACCCGCCACCCAGTACATTACACCAATAGAGAGTAGAATAGACCACATTGGAATGGATTCTTGCACAGCCACAACGCCCGCTATAGGAGCAAGTCCTAAAGAGACACCCAACACTAAATGCGCATAAGGTGAAAAACGTTTAAAAAGGGAGTATCCGCCTAAGATAATCAAAATAGGCACACTCAAATAAAAGGCAAGATCGTTAATCATGTAAGCTACGACAATGAAGATAAGCGCATTAAGCGCAATAAATAGCTGCATATTGCTCACACCAATTCTGCCATCGACACTGGGGCGGTTGGCGGTTCTTGGATTATATTTGTCGATGTCACGATCTGCGTAACGGTTAAATGCCATTGCGAAATTACGCGCACTAACGGCTGCTAAAAGCCCTAAAATTAAAAGTTTAAACCCAAACCACAGTGTTCCATTTTGTGCTTTTGAAGAGACGATCATCGCGACAAAAATAAAGGGGAGTGCGAAAATGGAGTGTTTAAAGACGATCAAATCGCTAATATCTTTGAGTTTTAGCCAGAGTTGTTGCAATACTAACCTTTACGTTTAAGATGGTTTGATTTTACAACAAAACCCTTTAAAAGTGTTATAATTGCACGCACAGCACCGCTAAAAGTGCAAAAGTACACGTATACGTACTCAGACTTACATGTAAGAGAAACCCATTGAAAACCATCGCTATCTTAGGACCAACCGCTTCGGGCAAAACAGCACTCTCTATAGAACTTGCGCTGAAGTATAATGCCCATATTTTATCGCTCGATTCGCTCAGTATTTACAAAGAAATTGACATAGCTTCTGCGAAACCAACGCTAGATGAGCGTCAAGGCGTTCGCCATTTTGGAATGGACGTGCTTCTTCCAAGCGAGCATTTTGATGTCACCATGTTTTTTGATCTTTACAAAGAGGTGCATGAAACGTCTTTCAAGGAAGGGAAAAATCTTATTATTGTGGGAGGAACAGGATTTTACCTCAAAGCCATGATGGAAGGGCTCAGTTCAAAACCTGAAATATCTTTACATGTAAAAGAGCAAATCGAAAATAAACTCCTTGATTTGGAGTCTGCTTACGCTTTAATCCAAGAACACGATAACACCTATGCCCGCAAAATAGCTTCAAGCGATCGTTATAGAATTGAAAAATGGTTGGAGATTTTTTTAACCACAAATGAAATACCTTCAACCTATCTCGTTCGCGCGAAACAAGAGCCGATTATTAAAGATCTTGCCTTATTTGAGATAGAGACTCCCAAAGAGACGCTAGCGCAAAAAATTGCTTTGCGTACAAAGATGATGATAGAAGCAGGACTCATCGATGAAGTTTTTGGTTTAGAAAAACGCTATAGCAGAGCACCTCAGTGCATGAAAGCGATTGGTATTAAAGAAGTACTGGATTATTTTGATGGTAAATTTAAAATACCTGGGCTTGAGGAGCGCATAGCGTTTAATACCCTTCATTTAGCGAAACGTCAACGCACCTTTAACGCTTCACAATTTCCACCCCATACTAAAGGCGATGTTACGTATCTCTTCGACGTAATCGAAGCTCATTTCAAATCATAATACTAGAACAGGCAACATAGATGAAAATAATCAATACAAATTATATCAATGGTGAATTTAAAAAAATAAACTCAAATGAAAGTCTTACACTCAAAAATCCTACAACGGAAGAGCAAATTGCTGAAGTTTTTTTAAGTACTCCTCATGAAATGAACGAGGCAATTCAATGCGCATCTCATACATTTGAATCTTTTTCAAAAACATCTATTGATGAAAGAATGGCTATTTTACAACGTATTCATGATGAACTTCTCACACAGGAAAAAATATTGATTGATTTGGCTGTTTTAGAATTTGGCGCAACCATATCAACAACAACAAGACGCACTAAAAATGCTATCAACCTCTTTTTAACGATTAAAGAAGAGCTTAAAAATTATGATTTTATCACCAAAGATGCCTACTCAATGACCGTAAAAGAAGGTGTGGGTGTCATTGGCGTTATTATTCCGTGGAATGCCAACCTTGCCCATTTGTGTAGCAATATAGCACCAGCAATTGCGCTTGGTTGTACACTTGTAATCAAACCTAGTGAATTTAATGCCCTAGAGACACAAGCATTTTTAGAATGCTTACATAAAGCCAGTATTCCTAAAGGTGTTGTGAATATTGTTCATGGAACGGGCGAGATTGTCGGTGAAGTTTTAACTAAACACCCGCTTGTCAATGCTATTTCCTTTATTGGAAGTACCGAAACAGGCAAAAAGATTTTTGAAAACTGTTCCAAAACAATTAAACGGATGACGCTTGAGCTTGGTGGTAAATCTCCAACGATTCTTCTAGAAGATGCCAATTTTAAAGAGGTCATTTCACACGTTTTGAGCAGTGCTTACAGTAATAGTGGTCAAGCGTGCCATGCGGGAAGCAGACTTTTGGTACCAAAATCGAGACTTGAAGAGGTGGAGAGTTTACTCATTGAGCAGATTAAAAAACTTAAAATTGGTGACCCAAAAGAGAAAGAGACGCACATTGGTCCCATGATCAATCAAACACAATTTGATACTGTACAATCATACATCAAAAGCGGTATTGATGATGGTGCTAAACTTCTTTGTGGCGGGCTTGGAAGAGTTGAAGGATTTGCAAAGGGTTATTTTGTCAAACCGACTGTTTTTATCTGTCAGGATGAAACACTAAAGATCGTTCAAGAAGAAATCTTTGGCCCTGTTTTATGTGTATTGCCTTATAAGAGTGAACAAGAAGCTCTTGCAATGGCAAATAACACCATTTTTGGACTTTCGGCTTATGTCTTTTCAAACGATGAAGCAAAGGCCCTTGCATTTGCAAAGCAGATACGAAGCGGAAGAGTTTTAATCAATACAGCTACCTCAAAAGCCAAAACCCCTCCCTTTGGTGGCATGAAACAATCGGGGCTTGGAAGAATGGGAGGGCGATACTCTATGGACGCATTTAGTGAGATAAAATCAATTCTGTTTTAATAGTAGAGTTCTAATAGAACTCTAAGGACTACATTAACACTGGATTTTCTTGGCAGAATGCCACGCTCTACTTTTTAATTTACTGTGCAATCAGCAAATCAAGGTTTTGTTGGCAAATGCTCTTCCATGAGCTATTGTCGTTAATGCTAATACATTTTGTAAAATAATCTTTAGCTTTTGCATCTTCTTTGAGTTTAAGGCTAAATTCCCCTGCTTGGTAAAAGAGTCGTATTTTATCTTTAGCGCCTAAACTTTGAGGTAAAAGCGATTCTGCAATTTTTAAAGCTTCTTCATCACGACCTAAACGCTTCAACGCATCCATATAGCTAAACTCTAATGCTGGGCTAAGAGCATTCGATTTAAACTTCTTTTGCATTTCAAGGCTCGTTTGGGCATACGTAACGAGTAAGAGATCATTTTTAGCATCACTTGCCATTTTAACAATCTCATAATAAATATCCAAATTACTCGCTTCATCAGGGTAAAGAATTTTAATACTCTCAGCCAATGAAGCAGCGCCTTCAAGATTTTTGAGCTTGACTAAAGAGAAAAACAGATCGCGGATTGTCTCTAAGCCAATTTTTTCTCGAAGCGAAAACGAGAGTGTTTTCAAATCTTCTTTAAAAGCAAGGGCGTCTTGGTATTTTCCCATTTTGAAAAGCACTTGAACCTGTTTTTGAGACCAAGCATAACGACTGGCAAGCTGTGCATCTTTAAGGTGCGTATCTGAAATCTCACGAGCGCGATCATACCGTGAAACACGCATAAAACATTTAAAGAGCTTTTCCTCATATTGCGGTTCAGTGATTTGGAGTTTATACTCTTCAATGAGTCCTACCGTATTTTGGCACTCATCTTTTTCAAGTTCTTGTAAGGCAAGCGATTTTGCTGCTTCATAGATCAACTCTTCGGGTTTAATCTCATAATGATCTGGTACTTTTGCAAGATCTTTTTGAAGATTGAGCACCTCTTCAAAGCGTTTCTGTTTAAGTAGTAATTTTGCTTTTTCTAAAAGTGCTTTTTGCCCAATCTCATTGTTATAAGTCTCAATCAATTTATCATAATAATTGGCAAGTTTTGTCTCGTTATTTTCGTTGAGTTTAAAAAAGAGCTCATCCAAACTCTCCGTTACTTCTTGAACATGCTCGCCACTATTTTTATAATCTGCTAAATATTCTTGATAGCGTGCATGTGCTGCTTCCACCTCATTTGCTTTTGCATGCCAATCGCCACTCTCTTTAAGGAGTATTTCTCGATTGTCAGCTTTCTTAGGTGTGTTTTCAAGCAATAAATCAGTAATTTTAGCAGCAACATCATAAAGTCGGTGCTCAAATAGCCTGCGTGCTAGTTTATAGCTTGCTTCTTTATCTTTAAGGAGGAATTGTGAATTAACATTAAGTACTTTAAACAGATACTCTTTAGCCTCTTTGAGTTTTCCAGCATCCATTTGATAATCACTTAAACGAATAGCCGCTTCTGAAGCGATATCAAGATCTTGTGCGCTGTAAAGAACATCTAAGTAAAGCTTCATCGCTTTATCTTTTTCTTTCTTGAGGAAAAGGTTATCGGCATAAAGTAAAATGGCTCTTTTCGTAAAAGAACTATCAGGATGTTCCCCTACTAATATATCAATACAATAATTTGCATCTGATTTTGCATTCGCTTTGAGATACGCTTTCGTCATAAGCATCAGAACTTCAGGAATATTTTCATCACTTGCAAACTCTTTGCTCCATCGTTTAGCAACATTGATAATGTCATTTTCATTAAAAGGCGCATCCGCCTTATCTTCTTTCGCACTTAAAATTTTATCCATAGAGCGCATCTGGTAAAGCTCAAGCTCACTTCTAAAAATTGAATTTGGGAAGAGCGTTAAGACACGTTTTACATCTTTAACAACCCCATCATAATACCCGCTTTCATACTCTTGTTTGATGTCTAAATAGAGCTGAATATCTTTACTTTGGGCATACGAAATGGGCGCACCATTAAGATCAAGTGCTCCGATGTAAGGTTTTTGATATTTGGGAAAGGTGACAGGAAAATCAAGCCCATCATAAACGGCTTTTTGTTCATACAAAGGTTTTTCTTGTAATAGAATTGTCCAATGCGTATAAAGTGTTTCTTTCGGCTTTGTTAAAATCTCACTGGTATTGTATAGACTCTCTTCGACAGGTATTAATTTTGAATCAACTTTAGGATCTATCGCAATATAAAATTCACCATCTTTTTCGTAAAAATCAAGCTCTGCTAGTTTCATTTTTTTTGATTCTATGGGTTTATTAATCGGTCGGCTAATTTTACAAATATAGTTTTTTTTATTGAGTTCGCCAACAATCGTTTGGCAATAGAAGGGCTTTGCATCCATTACATGTAAGATCGCATAATTCGTTTTGCTCTCTTTACCGCTGTTTAAAATGATGTCCAGCGCAAAAAGTTGTACTGATGCTAAAAGGAAGATTAAAATATATTTCATACTCACATTATAGCAAAATAAGGGGATTTTCACCCCTTATTTAAAAACCACTAGCGGCAACGTATTTGGTAATAATCGTTAATAATGGCTCTACAAATACAATCGCAAACATTGTAATAATTGCTGCAAATCCTACAATAACTTTCAGTGGTGTCGATGCATTGGTTGCGTATAATCTAGCATCCGCTGTAACAGGCTCTTTTAAAAACATAAAAATAACAAGTTTCATATAGTAATAAACGGCAATTGCGCTATTGATCGCAATAATAATGGCTAATGAAACATAATTACTGTTAATCGCTGCACTAATCAAATAAAACTTCCCGAAAAAGACAGAAAAAGGAGGCATACCCGCAAGCGCGAACATAAAAATACCCATAATCGTTGCGGTTGTTGGCATAATCTTTACCAGTCCAGAAAACTTTGAAAAAGGGTGTTGATAACGTTCATCCCAAAGATTTTTACGATGTCTTACAATCCAAAGCATTGTAAAAGCCCCTAGGTTCGTAAACATAAAGAGTGTCCAGTAGAAAAAAAGCGCTGAATTGGACTGGGTTGTTCCAATTAAAATAGCTGCCATCATAAAGCCTGCATGAGAGATGGAGCTGAAGGCTAACATACGTTTAACATCTTCTTGCACAAGTGCTATCAAGTTTGATAATGTCATTGTAAGAACAACTAAAATATAAAGGATTTGCTCTAACCAAACGACACCTGAGGATACAAGCATCTCAAAGAGACGCATCGCTACCACAAAACCTGCTATTTTTGGCACAACTGACATATATCCTGCTAGAGGTGCTGAACTTCCCTCATAAACATCAGGTGTCCATGTATGCCATGGTACCAATGAAAGTTTAAAGCCCAATGCGCCTAGCATAAATACGGTTGCCGCAAGAACACCTACAAGAGGCTCAAACTCTCTTTGCATTAAGATTTTTCCAATTTGATTGATCTCAACACTGCCGGTAAGTGCATAAAAAATCAGTGCTGAAACACCGTAAAAACTTGCGGCTAATGCTCCCATTGTAAAATATTTAATGGCTGCTTCAAACGCTTTCGCACGATTGTGCATTGCAATGAGCGTGTAAAGGGCAAGACTTGAAGTTTCAAGACCAATAAAGATCATAATTAAATTGTCACTAGAAACCATAAATTGAAAGCCCACAATCATAAACATAAAGAGTGCATAAAACTCTGCCATTCTAAATTCTCTAAAATGTCGATGACTGAGTGAGAGTGGTAAGAAAAATGCCGAAGCTACTAGAATAATCACTTGTGCAATAATGGAAATGCCATCAAGCAACAATACATCAAAAAATCCATGTGATGGACCATTAAAGCCAACAACAGCACCAAAATCTAAGATAATAAAAAGGACTGTAATCATCGTTAAAAAACTACGATTCAATCCTTTGACTGCCAAATCAGCACAAATAACAGCCAATGCTCCTAGCACTAAAATCGCCATAGGAAGGAGTGCAGGTAGATTGAGGCTTATGACGTCAATCGAAATAGGCTCTAACATTAGTGTGTTCCTCCTATGCTATTCGCTTTAATAATAACCTCTTTAGTTGTCTGTTCAACCGCTTTTTGATCCATCAAGACAAGCATTTTTTGAACGCTCATATCAATGACACTTAAAACGGGTTTTGGATAGATTCCTAAAATAGCGACCAACGCCACGAGAGGAATCAGTGCAGTGAGTTCTTGAGCATTCAAATCTTTAAGTGTTTTATTCTCAGCATGAACGACTTCACCAAAAAATGATTTTTTGTAAAGTACCAACATATAAACCGCTCCCAAGATGATACCTGTTCCTGCAAACAATGTCATCACCCAGCTAATGCGGTAAAAACCTGCTAAAGACAAAAACTCTCCAACAAATCCTATGGTCAAAGGAAGTCCAACAGAAGCCATCAGCATGATGCCATACACCGTAGCAAAGTTTGGCATAACGGATGCCAAGCCTCCAAAATCGCGCATCAGCTTGGTGTGACGTCGATCGTAAATGACACCCACTAACATAAACAGAGCACCACTCACAATACCATGACTCAGCATGAGAAAAATTGAACCCGTAATGCCCTCAGCGTTCATGGCAAACGTTCCTAAGATGACAATACCCATGTGCGAGATTGAACTGTAGGCAATGACTTGTTTCATATCTTCTTGAGCATACGCTATCATCGCCGCATAAATCACCATAATGATACAGATGGTTGCAACGGGAATGAGAAAATAAACCGAAGCATCAGGGAAAAGGGGGAGTGAAAAACGCACAAAACCGTAACTTCCCATCTTTAAAAGAACTGCTGCTAGGATGATAGAGCCAATGGTAGGTGCTTGACCATGCGCATAAGGAAGCCATGTATGAAATGGGAACATTGGCACTTTAATAGCAAAGGCTAAGAAGAATGCTCCAAAGAGCCATAGTTGTGTTTCAAATGGAATTTGCAATAAGTACCAATCAGGTAATGAAAAACTCCAAATTCCTGTCGCTTCATGGTATAAAAAGCCCATATACAAGATACCCACTAACATAAGCACAGAACCTGCAAATGTATAGAGGAAAAATTTGATGGATGCGTACATACGGTTCGCACTTCCCCATGCGCCAATAATATAAAGCATTGGCACTAAAGAAAGCTCCCAAAACGCGTAGAACCAGATAACATCTAAAATTAAGAAAACGCCTACCATGGTCATCTCTAAGAAAAGAACCGAGATAATCAAATTTTTAATCTCATTTTTAATACTAAGAGCAATAAACGCAATCATCGTAATAAATGTCGATAAGATCACTAAGAAAAGAGAGATACCGTCTACTCCAAGATAATAGCTTAAACCATAACTTGGCATAAAAGGCAAATACTCAACAAACTGATAACCCGCATTGGAGCCATCAAAGCCAATCCATAAAATAATGGAGAGGAAAAATTCAATAGCGCTGACGCTAATGCCATACGCTCTTATACTCTCTTTGGTAACCAAAAATCCTAAAAGTCCTGCCATTGCTGGGAAGAATACAAGAAGTGATAAAATATGTTCCATGTCCTACTCCCTACACCATTGGTCTATAAAAAATTGCGAGTGCAAGTAAGACTATCATACCTACAATCATCCATCTGAGCATGTCGGAGAGATTTCCACTTTGCATCTTTCTGGCACTTTGCCCTGTCGAATAAACTACTTTAGCAATTAAATCCACTGTAAAATCCACAATTTTAGTATCTATTTTTAACCATGCAAACGTTGCCAAGGCACTAAAAGGACGCATAATATAAAGTTCATACAATTTTGGAATATAGTATTGATTACTTAACAATTTGTAGCCTGCACTCTCTTCCCATGACTTTGGAAAACCACCGCGCTTGTACATAAAAATAGCAAATGCTATACCACTTACCGCAATGCCTAGTGTTCCTGCGATCAAAAGTACTTCAGTCCCATGTGCAATATGAATTTCATACTCTGCCAATAGACGCGTTACAAAACCCTCAAAAGTATGCTCTAAAAATCCTGCAACGACAGCTAAAAGTCCCAATGGAAGCAGTGCATAAATGACAAACGGTTGTGCCTCATGTGGGTGTAAACCATGCTTCACATACTCTTTTTCACCAAAGAATACGAGCATCACCAAACGGAAGCTGTAAAATGCGGTCAAACCTGCACCGATAAAGAGCGCAAACCAAAGAAAATAGGCACCCTCATTAAAGGCAACTTCTAAGATTTTATCTTTGGAGAAAAAGCCCGCAAAAGGATAAATACCTGCTAATGCCACCGAAGCCACGCTCATCAAAATAGCGGTTGCTTTCATCGATCCATAAAGTCCACCCATCTTTTTGATGTTAAGTTCATCGTGCATCGCATGCATAACGTTACCTGCACCCAAAAAGAGTAATGATTTAAAGAAAGCGTGTGTCATCAAGTGGAAAAGTGCTATCCAGTAAGCGCCTAGTCCTGCGGCTACAAACATATAACCCAGTTGCGAAAGCGTTGAGTAGGCGATAATGCGTTTAAGGTCGTTATTGACCAGTGCCATCGAAGCGGCAAAGACGGCAACAAAAGCGCCTAAGGAAGCGATAGCAAACCCAACTTCTGGGATAAGCGTGTAAAGTGCTCCACAGCGAATCACAAGGTAAACACCTGCTGTTACCATGGTTGCGGCATGAATAAGAGCTGAAACAGGTGTTGGTCCTTCCATCGCATCAGCTAGCCATGTATGAAGGGGGAACTGTGCTGATTTACCCATCGCACCAATAAATAAAAACATGCCAATGGTTGCCAAGAGCGTCACATCCATTGATTTCACACTTGCAAAGACTTCATCATATTGAAATGATCCAACATTCCAATAAATAAGAAATAGTCCCATAAGCATGCCAAGGTCGGCAATTCTATTCATAATAAACGCTTCATTCGCTGCCCATGAAGCAGAGTGCTTGTGGTACCAAAAACCAATGAGCAACCATGAACAAAGTCCCACACCTTCCCATCCAATGAAAAGACCGACAAAATTATCACTCATCACCAAAATCATCATGGAAAAAACGAAGGCGGAGAGGTAAGAGAAGAAACGGTTAAAACTCTTATCATGATCCATATAGCCAATAGAATAGATATGAACAATCGTCGAAACAAGCGTGACTGTTACCATCATAATAACCGAAACCTCATCAACCACAAAGCCAAAAGGAATCTCCAAATTGCCCGCGGCAATCCAATCCATCATCGTTACATGTAAAGGGCCGTATGTATTGACATCTATCAACAAAATAAATGATGCAATCATAGAGAACGCAATAAGCATCGAAGCAATAATACCTGTGAAAAGCATCTTAGGGCGTGCTGCAAAAAAGGCAACAAACAAAGAGCTTACTAGGGGTGCAAAGAGTGCTGTGTAAAGATATTTTTCCATTGCCTTACCCTTTCATCATTTGAAGGTTATTAAGATCAACAGAACCATTTCGCTTGTACCATAAAATGAGAAGTCCAAGACCAACAGCTACTTCACTTGCAGCGACGGCTATAATGAAAAAGGCAAACATTTGCCCTGTGAGATCTCCATAATATTTTGAAACCGCTACAAAGCCAATATTAATGGCATTGAGCAAAATTTCTGTTGAGAAAAAAAGCATCAAAAGGTTCGTTCGTCGCATGACACCTACAAGTCCTATGGAAAATAAAATACCCGCTAATACAAGGTAATGTGTTAAGGTGATCATTCTCCCTCCTTTGCATCTAATTCATCATCTTCAAGGTTTAAATACTCATCCATTCGTTTACTCGCAAGTACAATGCCAGAAATCATCGCTACTAAGAGCATAATAGCGGCCAATTCAAACGGAACTAAGTATTTGGTAAAGAGAACAATTCCAATCATCTGAATATTGCCTACGTTATCCATAACTGGATACATCGCTTGAATATTTTCAGAAGCCAAGGGTACACATAAAATGGCTACAACTAAAATAGCGCTTATGATCGAAAGCGTATAGGCAATCTTTTTAGAGCGCATCTTCTCACTGACATCGCGTGTCGTGTCAAAGAACATCATACCAAATGCGTAAAGCGCCATAATCGCGCCCGAATAAACAACGATCTGAACAACGCCTAAGAACTCCGCATCTAGAATAAAGAAGAAGCCAGAGACAAAGATCATTCCACCCGCTAGTGCGCTCATCGCATAGAGTGCATTACGACTCAGAACCACTATCCCAAACATGCCGATGGTGAGTGCGGCAAAAACGTAAAATGCTATAATTTCGTACATCTCTTCCTCAATACGCTAATGGTGTCTGTTTCACATTTTCATCGGCATTATCACTTAATGCACCAAATCCTGGAAACTCTTTTTGTTGTTTGGCTCTAAAGGTATCGAGCGGAGTGAGCATATCCTCTTTCAGTCCAAAATGCGCACGTTGCTCACTGGCGTTTTCATACTCAGCGCCGTGTACAATGGCAAGTTCAGGACATACTTCAGCACAATACCCACAAAAGATACAACGACCAAAGTTAATACTGTACTCGCTTACGACTTTGCGGCTTTTCTCATCCACATGCGTCTCCATGCGAATACAATTAGCAATACAGATCTTTTCACACAAACCGCATCCAATGCAACGCTCACTTCCACTTTCAAATAAGCGAAGTAGTCGATGAATTGCCCTATATCTCGGGGTCATTTCCATTTTTTGTGCAGGATATTGAAGGGTGTGAATATCAAAACGAATCATCTCTCTAAAAACAATCCAAAGTCCTACAAAGAGTTCACCTTTTAGGCTTCGTCTTACGACCTTTTTAAAAGCTTGCCAACCATTTTCTGGCTTTTGTTCACCCTCGAAAAAGATATATCCAGGGGCAATATTTCGTTGTTTAAAATCTCTTAATTCCATCATCGCCTCCTAAATCAGCGCAAAGCCGGTAAGCAAAATGTTAACGACCGCTAAAGGCATCAACACTTTCCAACACACCCACATCAATTGATCAGGTCTGATATGCGGCCAAGCAGCCCTTACCCACAAGAAAAGGAAAACCCAAAATGAAACTTTTAGCAACATCATCACAGAACCTGGGATAAACCAAACAGGATTATAACCGCCCATAAAAACAATACTAACCAAAACAGAAATAGTAATCATGTTAGCATATTCGCCAATGAAAAAGAGACCCCATCGCATACCAGAATACTCTGTTGCATAACCTGCTACAACTTCAGCTTCAAACTCAATCGTATCAAATGGCGCACGATTAGTTTCCATAAATCCTGCCATCGCAAAAAGAATAAATGCTAAAGGTTGTTTCCAAACAAGCCAGCTTGTCACGCCACCACTTTGATAGTCATTAATATCAATCAAGGATAGTGAGCCTATCATCATAATGGGCGCTAAAACAGATAATCCACTGACCACTTCAAAAGAGAGCATCTGGACCACAGCACGCGCTGCACCTAAAAGCGACCATTTATTGCTACTGCTCATACCCGCAAGGAGCGGTCCATAAATACCCACCGATGCCACACCCATAACATACAGAAGTGCTACGTTGATGTCCGAAATAATCGGATGAATCACATAACCAAAAAGTGTAAACTCTGGAAAGTATGGAACGGCTGCCATAGCCACAAACGCCGTTACAGCGGCAATGACAGGAGCAATCATAAAGATAGGTTTAACCGCATTTTGAGGCACAATATCCTCTTTGGTAAAGAGTTTAATACCATCGGCTGCGAGTTGCAATAAACCATAAGGTCCCACATTCATAGGTCCAAGACGGCGTTGCATAAAAGCGAGCACTTTTCGTTCAATAAATGTCGCAAACCCTGCCATACCTGCAACAACCGCTACAACAATAATGGCTTTGACAATGGTTTCAACCAAAACGGCTGTTTCAAACATGTTCAACTCCTTTAAGCACTACGTGAGCAAATCGATACCCCTCTTTAAAAAATGGAGATGTGTCAATTTTTGTATCAAACGTCGGAAGATAAGCGATCATTCCGTCGATCATTTTTTCTTCTTTAATCGCAATCGCCAATTTTGCACCTTCATCATTTTCCAATGTCACCATTGCACCATCATGAAGATTTTTAGCTTCTAAGAAAGCAGATGAAACATAAAGTGCCCCCGCTTCATTTAGCTGATGTGCTTTGTTTGTAAAGGCACTAAACTGATGCACTGGATTAGCCCTGTAAACCACATCACCCTCTTTACATGTAAAGTTTGCAATTGGTTCAATGTCATCGTTACATGTAACACTTTGAGAAGCAAGCACATAGCCACGATTTTCAGTGCCATCGTTTTCATAACGATTCGGTAAGCTATCAAATTTTTCTGCTTTAAAGCCTTTTTGACTCGGTAAATAAGGCGTATAATCAATCGTCCACTCCGCTTCTAGTCCAAGCGCATTGGCGATGTCATTGAGGCAATAACCTTTAAAAGGAAGTGCAACATTGGTTGGAACCACACGTTTGTTCATCGACGTAAACGTCCCCTCTTGTTGATTAAGAGAAGGCATATCAAGATCACCTTTACCAAGAGCGCTTAAGGTGAAGTCACCTTTGACGTTATAGCCTAGCGTGAAATTACCTTTTGCCTCGTCCAAATCACAGATGAGTGAAACGCCTAGCGTATTGGTGCGTGATGGGATGATTACTAAGCTAAATGCTGTAAATCGTTCAATCAAGCCTAAAAGTTTCGCGATATTTTCAGCTCTTGGATGCGTGTAAAGATCTTCACCCGCAATTAAACTAAAGCTATCTTTTTTATCCAAAAGTTTGGTGATTTTCTCGACCAAATCCGCTTCTGCACCAATAAGTTCAAGCAGCGCGTTGGTGTCGATTTCAATCTCTTTATCCACCATTTTTTCAATCGTTTTAACAACCTCTTTCTCTTCACCACTCTCTTCGTCTTTGACCATCTCTTTAACTTCTTCTTTGACGCTCTCTTGGATGGTTTTTTTCTGGGTGCTGTGGAAAGTCGCCAAATACTCTACAACACTTTTTGGCATCGCTTCTTTATCCCCAAAAAGATCAAGAAGAAGATACGCAATCGCTTCTTCCGCGCCAATTTTATGGGTGATACTGAGTAAGTTTTTAGAATAACCCGCAACGATAGGATCAGCCACAGGGTGGAAATAAAGCCCAGCACCTTTGTTCATGCCAATCGCATTGTTCATCGCATAACCCGCATTTGGGCTATCGGTTTTAATGGCAGTACCAAAACTAACCACAAAATTACTTGAGCGAATGCTCTCTAGGTCGCCACTGTAAAGGTTTGAGCCTGCTGTACTTGCAAAATTTTTGAGGAAGTTTTGGTACGCTTTGGCATCAACATTGACCAACTTAAAGCCAAACTTCTCTTTGAGCTTTTGTAAAATCAACGCTTCTTCATTGGTAATGTAACTATCAAAAACGATGGTATCAACTTTGGTTTTAAGCAGTTCAACCCCTCGTGCAAAGGCATTTTCATCTTTACATGTAACTTCGTTTTGGAAGTCAAAGCCATAGCGTGCTGCTGCATGAAGCGGTGCGTAGTTATGATCGCTACTGACACGGTAGATTTTAGGCTCTGTATTATGAATGCCCGTATGCTTGACATCATAATAGATGAGTGAACAATCACTGCTGTGTGGGTTTGATGCTGGGATTTTTTTAAGTTCCCACGCATTGGAAGTGTATTGAAAGTCTGAGCCTACGAGTGCGCCGACAGGACAAACGGCTGTACACTCGCCACACTGCGTACAATCTAAAGTTTCAGCGCCACTTGCCACACCGATGATGGACTTTTGAAGTTTGTTCCACATCGCGTAAGCATCTTTTTCGGTTTTATCTTTCCATGCCTTATCAAGCTCTGCACCACCGCGAGGTACGGTTTTGAGTGCTGATTCACCAATCATATCTTTACAGACGGTGACACAACGCTCACAGACGATACACAAAGAGGAATCATAATGAATCGCACCCCAATTTTTAGTTGGACGCTGTGTATCTGCGATGCAGTGATGTTGGCTGTCTACACCCATCTCAAGGGTATAGTTTTGCAGTTCACACTCCCCACTTTGGTCACACACACCACACTCTAAAGGATGGTTAATGTCGTAGATCTCCATAATTGCTCTGCGCTCTTTTTCGATCTCTTCAGTTTTAGTGATAACGCTCATACCCTCTTTGGCACGCGCATTACAACTGTAAGCCCTTTTACCGTCAATATCCACCAAACACAAACGACACGCTAACGTTGGTGAGCAATTCGTCACATAACAGAGCGCTGGGATAAAAATATCGTTTCTGCGCGCAACGCCTAAAACATATTCACCCTCTGTCGCGGTACACTGTTTTCCATCTATGGTTATTAAAACATCGCTCATTGCACTTCTGCCTTCACTATTTTTACTACATGGTAGGGATAGCTAGAATCCGCTTTCGCACAGGGCATTAAAGCGATCACGCCTTTTAAACTATCATCACGCACAAAGGTGCGAGGATAGACCTCTTGGTTGATGGCAACCGTGATTTTATCACCATTTTGCACTTTGGCTGCCATTTGAAACTGTGCTGAACCTATCAAAAAATTCTCTTCTTCTTTACTTATCATAGGGCATTGATAGACCACAACACCATCATAACTTTTAAGATCTGCAATCTCTTCTAAAACTCTCTCTTGCTTTGATGCAACCATCATCTCAGGTGTGCTACCCACAACGAGCAATTTCGCTTTGCCATGCTTTGCAATCAACCCTGCAAGGTGCGCTATATTGGCAGCTCTTGAATGACGTATCACATCATCACCTAAAACCAAAAGTACATTGGTAGCCTCTTCATACAATGCTTCAATCTCTTCAATCTCTTCTTCGCCAAGATTGCTTTCTGCACTGATATAACCTTCATCAAGCTCTTCAAAATAGTTTTTAATAGCCTCAGGAAGCTTTACATGTAAAAGAAAACTTTTGGCAAGCAGTGCCAATACGCCCTCTTCTGCACCCACTTCATAACGGCTAAAAAAAGCACTTTTTTCAACCAAGGCTTGATCTTCCATCGTAAAGAGATAGACCAATTTAGAATCACTCGTACTCAAGCTTCCTAAAAGTGTTGCATCATGGCGAGAAGGAAGTGTTCCCACACACATAATAAGATCAAACCCTTTACATGTAAAAGCAAAAGAGTCATTACTTGGCTGATTTAAGGCTTCTATAAATTGTTTTGCTGCCATTACGCTACTTCACTTTTCACTTTTTTAACGACAATCGTCCAGTCGGTCTCATTGAACTTCAAAGAGTTCATTAACGTCCAACCTGCCTCTTTAATCACATCCGCACTTTTTTGAACAGGAGAAAAATCACCTATCTCAAACATAAAGATGGAAACTTCACCCAAAGCTGTTTCATCAATAATCTCAAGCATACGTCCGTAAAAATCATCGCTTAAATGTCGTAAATCATATCGTTGCATGCTCTCTCCTATCTGTCAATTTCGCCAAAGACGATGTTTGCGTTACCAATGATTGCAACAACGTCGGCAAGATATTCACCCACTAACAGCTCTTGCAAGAAAGCGGTGTGAAAGAAACTTGGTGCTCGAAGTTTTAGTCTATAAGGGTACGGATCACCCTGTGAATTGATGTAAAAACCAAGCTCTCCCTTAGGCGATTCGGTCGCAACGTACACTTCACCCACGGGTGGGCGCATTCCTTGTGTCACCAGTACAAAATGCTGCATCAAAGAGTAGTTTTGTGTCATAATCTGCTCTTTTGGAGCGGAGATATAACGTGGAGCATGCGCCATAATTTCAGGCGTTGTCTTTTCATACATTGGAATCAGTTGCTTGAGAATGCGAACACTTTGTCGCATCTCTTCCATGTGCAATTTATACCTTCCATAGCTATCGCAGGTCGTACTAACAGGAACATCAAACTCAACTTCATCGTAGAGTTCATACGGCTCTTCTTTGCGAATATCCCACGCAATGCCGCTGCCTCTTAGCATCGGACCACTACAGCCCCAGCTTTGCGCCTGCTCAGGAGTAATCACACCTACATCTTCCAAACGCATTTTCCAAATACGGTTTTGGTCTAACAAACCCTCATAATCCGCGATGTCAATCGGCAAATGATTGATAAATTTATTGAGCCCTTCGATCCAGCCTTTAGGCAAATCAAGAGGCACGCCACCAATCCTCACTGAGGAGTGTGTTAAGCGCGCGCCACAGTAATCTTCAATCAAATCAAGCGTATATTCTCTCTCCCTAAAAGCATAAAGGAAAATGGTCATCGCACCCACATCAAGCGCGTGCGTCGCAAGCCAAAAAAGGTGAGAAGAGATACGGTTGAGTTCTAAAAGCATCATACGAATGACTTTAGCGCGTCTTGGAACTTCAAGACCTATGAGTGTCTCTACCGCTAAAGCAAAACCGTAGTTGTTTGCACTTGCAGCGATGTAATCCATTCTATCGGTGGTTGGCAAGAACTCATTGTAGATCATGTTCTCTGCCATTTTTTCCATACCACGATGCAAATAGCCAATATCAGGCGTTGCTTTACTCACCTTCTCGCCATCGAGTTCTAAAATCAAACGAAGTTGACCATGCGCACTAGGGTGTTGAGGTCCAAAGTTAACAATCATATGGTTATCTTCACGCTCAAAAGCAATATTCTCAAAAAAAGGTTTTAGACGATTGACTTTTTGCATGATTAATATCTCTCTTTCACGATTTTAGCATCTTCTTTTTTGAGTTTTTTCACGATAAACACACCACCCTCTTCTTGGTAATCGGTGATCGTTTTTTCTTGGCTTGGCTCGGCACCAAAAGGAACTTCATGGTTAATATGCGCAAAACGATAGGTATCGTTTACATCCACACGCGCACTATCTCTCTCTTCTGGTCCTATGATGTCACGGTACTCTTTGCCAAAAATCTTATCGATTTCATACCATTGTGCCACTTCATCACCCTGCAATGGATAGGTTTTACGAAGCGGATGGTCATACCAATCATCAGGCATCAAAAGACGTTTCATATACGGATGTCCACTGATGATGACACCAAACATATCGTACATCTCACGCTCTGCCCAATCGGCACTTTTATAAACATTAATGACGCTTTTAAGCACTTCTTTTTCTTTAATAAAACATTTCACACGAAGACGTTTACGTTTAGAGGTTGAAAGCAGTTGGTAAAAAATTTCAAATTCACCACTTTTGGCTAACCAATCAATCGCGCTGTGCTCGCTTAAAAAGTTATAAGAGAGTTCATCTCTAAGGGTTTGTAAGACACTCACATTATCTTTTGGGTCTATATAAACAACCAATTGCCCTTTTTGAATATACGCCTCTTTGATCTCAAACTTTGCTTTTAAAATAGCTAAATCGCTTGCAAAAATTTCATCGCTCTCTACTTCTTCTTTAGGAATTTGCGGAGCTACCCAAAAACGGTCGCTGTAATAGGCTTTTTTCTGAACATTTTTTTTATCGTTATAACTTCTCATCATACCAACCTTTTAGGCGCAAGCTTGCGTGATGCTTTCTCTGTGCGGATTTTCTTTTGCAAAAGCATGAGGGCGTATTGAAGTGTTTCAGGACGTGGTGCGCAACCCGGTAAGTAAATATCCACAGGCACGATGCGATCAGCCCCTTGAACGGTTGCATAGGTGTTAAACATACCGCCAGTGTTGGCACAACTTCCCATGCTAATCACCCATTTTGGATCAGGCATTTGATCATACAAACGACGCATAAACGGAGCATGTTTTTTAGTGAGCGTTCCTGCAATGACGATAACATCGGCTTGTCTAGGGCTCGCTCTAAAAATGGTTCCAAAACGGTCAAAATCATAACGACTCGCACCCGTTGCCATCATCTCAATCGCACAACAAGCAAGTCCATACGTCAGTGGCCACAACGAGTTACTTCTACCCCATTGAACCAGTTTATCGACTGTGGTCAGTGCCACAGGAAGACCCGCTTCTTGAAGGTAATTTATCTTATGCTGTGCCATTCGAGCGCTCCTTTTTTCCATGCATATACAAAACCAATGGTTAAAATAATGACAAATAAAATCATCTCAACAAAACCGAACATTCCTAAAGCTTTAAAGTCCACTGCCCACGGAAACATAAAGATAATCTCCACGTCAAACAAAATAAATAAAACTGCAAAAAGATAAAAATGTGCAGAAATTTTATTGGGCTGTTTGGTGACTTCGGGTCCACACTCATAAATGGTTAGTTTAAGTTTTTCGGTATCCAAACGTGACATACTGCGGCTCACAACACGTGCTAGAACAGTAATACCGTAAAATACAACTGCACCAAAGACAAGGAGAAAAAAAGCTCCAAAATAAGGATGTGCAAAATCCATGTGCGACAAAGGTGTCATCATCATTCCTTCATTTTTTATAACGCTCTTTGAGCAAAGCCCAAAAAGCTACGTTAACCACTAGGGTGCTAAAGCTTGCCTCTAACGAGACAGAATTTATATTTTCACAACAAATCCATCTGAACACTTTTACATGTAAAGCATTCAGAAAGGCTTATTTAAGACGATTAATTCATAAATCCAACGGATTTCGCATCACCAAAAGCACCTTTGGTTTCGCGATCAATTGAGAGCTTAAAGTCCTCAAAAGTAAAAAGTGGTTTTGCTTTCGTAGCCACTTTTAAAGCAGTATTTTTAAGCACTACTTTGATCTGCCCACCTGTCAGTGGATATGAGGCTAACTTTTCAATATTTAACCCCTCTTCATAAGTAGCATTTTCGGGTAAAAGTTTTTTCCAAAGTGCAATGCGCTGTTTCAAATCAGGCTTTTCAAAGGCAATTTTATAGTCAAAACGTCTTGAAAAAGCGGGATCTATCGTCTCTAAAAGGTTCGTTGTTGCAATAAGTAGTCCATCAAAACGTTCAATCTGCTCTAAAAAAATATTTTGCATTTGATTGTGCATTTTATCGGCACTGGCACCACTATCGGTGGAACGGGCACTTAAAAACTGATCGGCTTCATTGAGAAGGAGCAAAGGCTCACTTTTGGTCTTTTTACATAACTCTTTATAGGTATCAAAAATACTACGTACATTTTTTTCACTCTCGCCCACATATTTGGAAAGAATTTTAGAACAATCAAAACTGAGTACTCTTTTTTTCATGGATTTCGCCAAAGAAAGGGCAGTCATTGTTTTACCAGTCCCGGGAGGTCCATAGAGAATAATTTTTGCATCAATGCCGCTACGACGCTCTTTTATGCCCCACTCTCGCAGTAATTTCACGACATTTTTATCAATTTGTTTCAGTAAATTATCAAGTACTTCTTTGGTTTTAGGGTGTAAAATCACATCATCCAAATTGGTCTTAGGATCGATTAACTCGAAAAGTTCTTGCTCACCAATAAGCATATCAAGTTTGATTTTCTTGCTTTTTTTCTCTTTGTTGGGATGCATGATCTTTTGTAAAATCTCTTCGCTAATAAAAAAGCTTCGAGTGACACCGCCAAAAGTACTTAGCATCTCATCATAATCAATAATGAGATTTTCAATGAGTTTTGAACCCTCTTCCAAAAGCGAGCGATTTTTAATCTTCTCATAATCATCAATACTAATGAGGCTTATAAGTGTATTCATATCACGTAAACTTTCGAATTCACCGGCATACTCCTCTTTTAGAAGTGCTAAGAAAATAAGTTGCTCTTTAGGATTTAGCTCATTTTCTTTAAAAATATTCTCAACCACGATCTCATTTTGTGTTACTTTTATACGCTCAACAATGCGACTTTCTAAAAGTTCAAGCTTATTTTTAAGGCGTCCAATACTGGGTGAATTTTCCGTTGCATTATGCTTTGTTTGACTTAATTTTTGATAGAGCTCAATACGAAAAAATTGATCTTTTAAATATTCAAGATGATCCTCATAAGGCGTAACGTCTGGTAACACAACCTCCAAAGTTCCTTCCTCTAATAGTTTCAAAAAAGCAGAACTGAGCGTTACCGTGCTGTTTAAAAGTTCTAAATTAGAGACATCCATAATTTTGGAAGTTAAAAAACTGTTTTGAACAATCCAACCTTGCTCAATCAAATCTTTTACCAATGAGAGTTGTTGCAAATGGGCATATTTTTTATCACCAAAAAGCTTTATTAAAACATCGGCAACGCCCATGTCAACACTGCCTAGAACATACTCTTTGGTCATTATTTGCAAAAATTTTGCTTCGTCGATGGAGCATTTAAGATGTTCATAAATTTGTGATGTTTGAACCGTTTTACTCTCTAAAAAATCTACCAAATACTGCAATACAAAGCCTTTTAATCCAAGTGAAAAAATGATACTACTACATGAGAAGTATATGATGACAAGATGATGATAAAATAACCCTTTCGTTAAAAAGTTAATCTCTATTTTTTACGTAATATTCCACCTGTCTGTACTTTTTCCTTTAGTACTCGTTTGAGGACTTTGCCTGTTGCATTCTTTGGAAGCTCTTCAACAAAGTAAATATGCTTGGGTAACTTGAAATTTGCCAAATGTTTCTTAAGATATTGACGTAATTCCATTTCATGGAGTTCAACACCCTCTTTGGGTTGAATAAATGCCAAAACGTCTTCGTCTTTCGTTTCATCTCTAACGCCAATAACCGCTACAGAATCGACACCTTCATATTTGTAAATTATCTCTTCAATTTCTCTTGGGTAGATATTGATCCCTTTAGAAATAATAAGATCTTTTTTACGATCGACAATATAAATAAAACCATCTTCATCTTTTTTACCCAAATCTCCTGTTAGAAGCCAGCCGTTCATAATGGTTTCATCGGTTGAATCTGCATGATTAAGATAGCCTTTCATCACACAGTCGCCTTTAACCATTATTTCACCCACTTCGCCCACTTTAACTTCCATCATCTCTTCATTGACAATTTTTACTTCATAACTAGGAAGTGGTAAACCTACAGAAAGTGCTTTTTGATGATCAAGGCGATTGACTGAAACAGCGGGCGAACACTCGCTCAGACCATAGCCTTCTAAAAGCGTTGCTTTTTTAAATTTAGCATTAAATTCATTCAAAGATTGCTCACTAAGCGGTGCACTACCTGAGATGAAAATACGTACTTTATTGAACCACATAAAATACCATGGAATCTTCGCTTTTAAGAGTGCATTGTAAAGTGTTGGCACCCCTAAAAATATGGTCACTTGTTTAAGCAGTGTCTGTTTAAGCACATTCGCAAAAGGAAAGACCGAACGAACGATCACAATGCTTGAACACGTAAACATGGGGAGAAGTACCATAATGGAAAGCGTAAAAGAGTGGAACATCGGTAAAAAAACAATGAAGCGATCTTTTTCAGTGATTTGAAAAGAGATAGACCCAGCAATAGCATTAGAGAAAAAATTTCGGTAAGAAAGCATAGCACCTTTTGGTTTACCTGTTGTTCCTGAAGTGTAAACAATGCATGCAAGATCATCTAAGTGAGGATTTTTTGCTAAACGTTCATGTGTTTCAAGACTCGCATCAATTTCAGTAAAACTGTAATTTCGCTCATCTAAATGAGGGTATTTGTCTGTCCAAACGATTTTTTCGATCTTCGTTGTATCGAGTAAATTTTTGGTCTCATTGGCAAACGCAGCCGATGAGATCAACATACGCGCTTCACAATCATTCAAAATGTACTCAAATTCCTCTTTTTTTAAAAAAGTATTCAGAGGTACTGCGATTGCTCCAATCTTTGTAATCGCAAATAAAGAGACAACAAACTCTTCGGAGTTGCCAATGATCATGGCAACTCGATCTCCGCTTCTAATACCGCTAAATTCTAGAAAACGCGCAAAGGTATCAATATTTTGCTTGAGCCTTAAATACGTTACTTTGCGATCATCTATAAAAATAGCTACCTTTTTAGGGTCATTTTTAGCATTCGCCTCCATGACCTCATAAAAATTCTGATACGGATACGTTAACATTTTTAAAACTTGTACTTAAATGACGCTGTTACAAGATGAGCTGAAGAGTCTGTAAAAGTACCATACGGTGCCGCTGGGTTTGAGCCAGATCTATTTGTAACGGTTCTATCTTCTTTAATATCATAAAGGTACGCTAACCCCACTTTTAGATTTTGTGAAAGTTTATACTCAAAACCTACAGAGTAAAGTTTTGCGTCGGAGTCTGGAAGTTCAAAACCAAGAGTATTGTCTGGTGTAGGTGATTTATCTATCGCAAAACCTGCCATCATTTTAAGATTATCGGTACATTGGTGACTTAGTCCAATACGGTACGCATTCACATCTTTCCAATTTTTTGGCTTGACTGCACCTAATGCTGAAGCCTCAGCAGTTGCATTATCAAATTGAAAATCCAAAGAGTCATACGCTGACCAATACGTTCTCTCATAAACAAATTCTGCTGTCGTTTTATCGATGGTGTACGCTGCGGCTAAAGCTAGAGAAGCAGGAAGTGGGATATGTGTTTTCACGCCACCATTGAAAGGTGTAGCGGCAGGTATATAAAATGTTGTCTGCGCATCACCATCAACCGTTAAATTGACTTTTGAGCGATACGTTGCGGCTAAAGTCAATTCTTTAATAGGCTTATAGCTCAATGCCAAGTTGTACCCAAAATCAATCGAATCGGCATCCATACTATTTTCATAAGAACCTGCTCTAAACGCCTTGATTTTACCACTGGTGTAGACGCCTCTAAGACCAAAACCAACGGAGAACTGATCATTTACAAGGTAACTTGCTGTCGGATTCACCTCAATAACTTTAAGGGTAAATTCTTCTGCACTCATTTTTTGGAAAGTCTCATCCCAACGTTTTGAAAGACCTGCTGGGGCGGTGATGGAGAGACCATAACGCCAATTACCCATCATTGGAGAGACATAGTGCAAGTTTGGCATTAAAAACTGCTCTTCTTTAGAATCACCATTATACGCACTGTTAAGAGCATCCGTATACTTTACTTTTGGCAAGTTAATGTAGGTCATCGCAACCTCAGTAAAAGCGCCATTTTCCATAAACGACATATTCGCAGGGTTATAATAACTGGCATCTGCGCCATTTGCACCTGCAACGTAAGCAGCACTGAGTGCTACTGAGTTTAAAGATTGCTCAGGAATACGGTATCCTGAAGCTAACAATGTCGCCGCACTAAGACTTAGTAACGTGGCTACCCTTACCGTTTGTTTCATGTGTTGTCCTTAGAGTTTTTTATTAGAGTTCTTACAGAACTCTTGACACGCTTTTAAAGCAAAGCTTCAAAACAAAGTTTCTGTGAAAAGCTGCGTTAACACTGGGTTTGCTTCAGCAGCAAGCCCGCGCACCTTTGGTGCTTTTCCTTCTTGCAAAACGAGTTTTACAAGAAGTCTACTTGATAAGACTATAAAGCAGTGCAATCTCTTCTGCCCATATTGAATCATCGATTGTTTCAAGCACTAAAGGGATGTCATTCATGCGTTCGTCATTCATGATAAACTTGAACGGCTCTAATCCTAATTTTCCCTTTCCGATAGAATCATGTCTATCGACACGAGTGCCTAGATCTGGCTTAGAATCATTAAGATGCATTCCTTTAAGATACTTAAATCCGACGATTGTAGCAAATTTTTCCATCGTTTGCCTATATACATCTTCGCTTCTTATGTCGTAACCTGAAGTAAACAAGTGGCAGGTATCGATGCAAACCCCTACACGCTCTTTATCGATGGAATTATCCATAAGGTAGTTTAGGTGTTCCATTTTGTAACCCATATTACTTCCTTGCCCAGCTGTATTCTCAACAACGAGTGTAACACTGTTTGTTTGGCGTAACACTTCATTCATAGATGCACTGATAAGCTCTAAACACGCCTCTTCGCTTATCTGTTTTAGATGGCTCCCTGGGTGAAAATTGAGCTTATCAAGCCCTAAAGCTTCGCAGCGTTTTACCTCATCTAAAAAGGCATTTAACGATTTTTCACGTGCTTCAAGCTCAGGATGCCCTAGATTAATCAAATAACTATCGTGTGGTAGAACATGTTTGGGTAAAATCTCTGCAATCTCTAATTCACGCTTGAAACGATCAATTTCATCTTGTGTTAAAGATTTTCCTTCCCATTGACGTTGATTTTTTGTAAAAAGTGCAAACGCTTTTGCTCCAATTTTTGTGGCATTGATAGGAGCATTAAACACTCCGCCACTTGCACTCACATGTGCTCCAACAAATTTCATACTCTTCCTTTAGGGTAATTGTTTTAATCGCATTAAGATGCCATTTTTCGTATCTTTAAACGTTAAGTTTGATCCTTCAACTTTGTAACTAAGATGGCTGTTTTGAAGTTCTAGCTCTTGCACAAAACCATTGCTGATTTGGTGCAAATTTTTCCCTTCATATATAGGCTGTTTAGCAATAATGTCCTGCATCAACCCAGCATAATGCTCTTCTTGAAAAAACTGCTGATTAAAAGCAAGTTTATCCATACATCTTCCATCCAAGCAGATATTGTTTCCCATCATCTCGAGATTGAAAAGGACACTTCCTGCAGAAAAAATTTGCACATTCGTATAGCCTTTACCTTGATTGATGAACCCTGTATCTGAAAGTGCAATTTGCTTATTTTTAATGGTAATGATATAGGTTTCAGAAGAGGTAATTTCCTGCTTCGTTGCACAACCACTCAAAAAAATCAAGACTAGAAAGCTTACATGTAAAACTATTTTCATACGTGACACTCCTTGCATGTTCCCTTTAATACAATGCTGGTAACTTCTCCCTCAACTTTGCCTAAATCAACATCCATACAGGTGATTTTATGGCAATGCTCACAAATAAAATGAGCATGTGTTGTGCTAGAGAGTTCAAAATACCACTTGCGATCATCGGCTTCAAACTTATGCACCATCCCCAATTCTTCAAACTTGGCAATGTTGCGGTAAAACGTTGCTTTATCCATTGCAACACTCATCTTCTCTTTTATCTGCTCATAGCACATGGGATGATGCGCCTCTTTAAGCACTTCCAAGATAGAAGAACGTGCGGTTGTAAACTTGATATCATGTTCTTCAAACAATGATTTGATCTGTTCGCTCATAGTTTCCTCTTCGGAATGAAATCTAAGAAATAGTACCCAATTTTTTTTCATATATGATTAAAGAATCATTCTAAGTCACAACTAAGTTGCATTTGATTAAGATTGCATTAAAATTATGCAACTTAGTCGCAAAAGGATCGTTTATGAAATTTTTTATACTTTTATTCACTCTTCTCTTTGGTTCACTCTTAAGTGCTGCACCTACTGTGACCGTCAGTATTCTTCCCCAAAAATATTTTGTCGAACAGATTGCTAAAGATTTTTTACATGTAAATGTTATGGTTGCCCCAGGTGCTAGCCAACATACCTACGAGCCAAAACCTGCTCAGATGAAAGAGCTTGCAAGTTCTGATGCTTACTTTAGCATTGGTGATGGTTTTGAAAAAGCATGGCTTCCTAAATTCAAGAGTAGCAATCCTAAAATGGTAATGGTCGATACCGTTAAAGGCATTGAGAAAATAGCAATGGCAGAACACCATCATGAAGGTGAAAAAAAAGATGCTCACCATGACCATGAAGAGGAATCTCTCGATCCACACGTTTGGCTCGACCCTATTTTGGTTAAAACGCAAGCTAAGAATATTTACGATGCACTGATCATGCTTTACCCAGCACAGAACGCTGAATTTACAAAAAACTATGAAGCATTTATGGTTTCACTCGATGCTTTAGATGCGTCCATTCAAAACACGCTAAGTGAAATCAAAAGCCGTAAATTTATCGTCTTTCACCCTTCTTATGGCTACTTTGCGAAACGTTATAACTTGGAGCAAATCGCCATCGAAGTCAGCGGAAAAGAGCCAAAACCAAGTGAGTTAGCGACTATCATTAAAGAAGCCAAAGAGGAAAATGCCAAAGTCATTTTTGTTGCTCCTCAGTTTTCACAAAAAAGTGCTGTCAGTATTGCTAAACAAATCAATGGAAAAGTTCTACCCATTGACCCACTTGCTTATGCATGGAGTGAAAATCTTTTGAGCATTGCCAAAACCTTTCAATCAGAACTAAAATGATATAATCGTTTCATGCAAAACGATATACAAATCAATCACCTTTATTTTAGTTATGATGGCGCAACCGTGCTGGAGGACATTAACCTCCAGTACAACAAAAACGAATTTTTAGCCATTATTGGGCCCAACGGTGGGGGTAAAAGCACCCTGCTTAAGATGATGATAGGCTTACTTGAGCCCGAGCGTGGCGAAGTGCTTCTTTTTGGTGAAAAACCTTTACATGTAAGCCATGAAATTGCCTATGTCCCTCAAGACACCATCGCCAATAAAGACTTCCCCATTAAAGTGATGGACGTTGTTCTTATGGGCAGACTTTCCAAATCTAAAGCTTTTGCAACCTACTCTAAAGAAGACAAAACTATCGCTTTAAGTATGTTAGAAAGAGTTGGCATGAAAGGGTTTGAAAACCAAAAAATCAACACGCTCTCTGGCGGTCAACGCCAACGTGTTTTCATTGCACGTGCCCTTGCGTGTGAAGCAAAGATTATGTTTTTGGACGAACCAACAGCAAGCATCGACACCGCAGGGCAAATCGATATGTTTAAACTACTCAAATCGCTCAACGAAACAGTGGGTATTGTTATCATCAGCCACGACATCAATGTTGCACTGAATTACGCCACCAAAGTTGTCCATGTCAACAAAACGCTCTACGTCCACGATGTGCCAAAAACTCAAAATTTCAAAGTCTTTGAAAATCAAAATGAACACGTCTGTCCCGTTGAGCTTATCAGCGCAACCCGTTGTAACCACACGCATAAAGAACTTTCATGATGGACATACTCAACTTTGATTTTATGCAAAATGCACTTTTTGCATCCTTGTTAGTCAGCATTATTTGTGGTGTCATTGGGACATTGACCGTTATTAATCGCATGGTCTTCATTGCGGGCGGTATTGCCCATGGCTCGTATGGTGGCATTGGCTTAGCGCTTTATTTTGGCATTGCTCCAATGCTTGGTGCTTCACTTTTTTCGCTTTTTTTAGGGGCTATCATCGCTTATATTACCCACCACAACAATGCACGTCTTGATGCACTCATTGGTGTATTGTGGGCATTTGGAATGGCGCTTGGTATTATTATGACTGACCTAACTCCGGGCTACAATGTTGATTTGATGAGTTATCTTTTTGGTGCTATTTTATCCGTAACGCCTGAAGATCTTTATGGAATGGGCGCTGTGCTCGTCGTAGTCTTAAGCTTTGCTATCATTTTTTACAAACAACTTTTGGCGATGAGTTTTGATGCCCAGTTTGCAAAACTTCGAGGCATTAATGTCACTTGGCTCTATTTTGCTTTGGTTTTGATCATAGCACTAGGTGTTGTGATTATCATCCGTGCGGTGGGGCTTATTTTAGTGATTGCTTTGCTTACCATTCCACCTTACATTGCAGAGAAATTTACCAATTCTGTGGGAGGCATGATGATCGTTTCATCGCTTCTTTCAGCACTCTTTTGCACGGTTGGACTTTATCTCTCTTACAGCTTCAACCTTAGTGGCGGAGCTTCCATTATTTTAGTGGCAACAACAACCTTTTTTCTCCAGCTTCTCTATAGCAGGTACTTCAAATCTTAGACGGCATTTTTTCGTCTGCGGTATTGCTCCATAAAGTAAGAACCCAGTTCTGCGATGAGCATACCGCCTAAAATCATCACCGCACCACAAATTTGTGGAAAAGTTAAAAGTTCATTGGCAAAGAAATAGCCAAAAATTCCTGCACTGACAGGTTCCATCGTAAAAATAATCGCTGTTTTTGCCGCTGTGGTAAAACGCTGCATGGCTGTTTGCACCCAAAAGGCAAAGATCGTTGCAAAAATAACCGTAATGGCAATAGCATTCATAAACAACATATCCGTTCTAGGTGGAATGATAGAGCCATCCATCATAAAACCGCCAATAAAAGAGCACACACCTACCGTTAGAAATTGAATGGTCACTAAAAGATAAATATTGTGTTGACGTGAAAGATGCCCCGTAAAAACAATATGCAGTGCAAACATCATAGCACACACAAAAGCATAAAATTCACCTAACGAAAAACCTAATTCGTTATTGAGTGTTAAAAAATAGAGCCCGATAGACGCTATGATAGCGCCTAATGTTGAAAACAGTGAAGCTTTCTGCTTGAAGATAAGATACGTTACAAAAGGAACGACAATCACACTTAACCCTGTAATAAAACCAACCGTAGAAGAGTAAGTATATGTAAGCGCAAATGTTTGAAATGCATAACCTAAGAACATAAAAAGACCCAAAAGAGAGCCTGCTTTTAAAACCTCACGGTTGAAATAACGCAGTTGTTTAAATGAAATTAATAGCATTAAAGAACCTGCTAAGAAAAACCGCCAAAATAAAAAGGTATAAACAGGTGTTTCATTAACCGCAGCTTGTACCACAAAAAAAGTACTTCCCCATGCAACGGCTACCATTAAAAGTAAAAAATCTGCGCCCAATTCTCTTAGTTTATGACTAATCAATATACACCTCAACTTTGATAAGAGCAAAATTGTAGCACAATGAAGTGTAGAAAAATAGAGCATCAAGAGTAAAATTTCGCCAAGAAAGAAAATTTTATTTATCTCTCTTGCAAGAACATGCTATAATCCAAACTTAGTAAAATATTTTTATACTTATTTAATCTTGGAGGCTTTTAGTCATGGTTCAGCACATTAAAATCTCCCTTCTCTCAATCCTATTTTTATCTTCATTATTACATGCCGCCCAAGAACAAACCGTTCGAGGGGAAACACTCTTTAAGCAATGTGCAGGATGTCATGGAAGTGATGGTCGCAATAAAGCCTTTGGTAAAAGCGGAATCATCGCGGGGCAGAGTGTTATAGAGCTTATGGAAAGCCTAAAATTTTATAAAGAGAGTGAGTTTAAAACCCACAGTACGACTCTGGTTATGTCCAAACAAGTTAAGAACATGAATATGGAAGATTTAAGTGAGGTTGCGAACTACGTTTCAAAATTACAAAAATAGCCTTTAAAGGATCCCTGTGAAAAAGATTTTTTATGCCATACTCGTTAGTACGTGTTTGCTTTCTACATCTCTTTATGCAAGTGCCGTTAGAGGAAAAAACTTTTATGCACAGTATTTAAAACCCGTATGCGGCTTTAACGGTGAAGTTATGGGGAAAAAGCACACTGCAAATGAATGGAAAACGTTTAATGATAACAATCAACTCAATCTTGCAATTAAAGCACTCTGCCCTAACGCTCCTTTAATTACTACGGAAAAAGATCTTACAAATTTATATCACTTTTTAAGTTCTTTTGCCAGCGATAGTGGCAATGTACCCTCGTGCAATTAACGATTTTGAGCTTTTACAATTATCAAAGTTCTTTATCTTACTTTTATATTCTACTGCTACAATTATGGTTTACGCCACATAATGAAAGAAAGGTTTGAATGAGTCAAGCTATTGTTCGCATGGAAAATGTTAATAAATATTATGGCGATTTTCATGTTCTTAAAAATATAAATTTTTCCGTTACGGAAGGCGAAATTGTTGTTATTTGCGGACCTAGTGGTAGCGGTAAATCAACGCTTATTCGTTGTATAAATAAACTTGAAGAGATTGATAACGGTGAGATCGTTATTGACGGATTTGATCTCTATGCAAAAAAAGTTAACATTAACCAAGTTCGTGCCGAAACGGGCATGGTTTTCCAACACTTCAATCTTTTTCCCCATTTAACGATTTTAGAAAATATTACCATCGCGCAACGCAAAGTCAAGGGTATTAGCAAACATGACGCCAATGAAGCAGCTCTTAAACTTCTAGAACGTGTAGGCTTAGTACACAAAGCTGAGGGCTATCCAAATGAGCTTAGTGGTGGTCAAAAACAACGTGTGGCTATTGCTAGAACATTGGCAATGAAACCCAAAATTATTTTATTTGATGAACCAACTTCTGCCCTTGATCCTGAGATGATTGGTGGTGTTTTGGATGTTATGCGTGAACTTGCACATGAAAATTTTACCATTGTTTGCGTTACCCATGAAATGGGTTTTGCTAAAGAAGTTTGCGATCGTATCGTCTTTATGGATGAAGGTGTCATCATTGAAGAAGCCACTCCTGAAGCTTTCTTTGCCAATCCAAAAACAGAACGTGCTCAGAAATTTTTACAAGAGATATTAACACATTAAAAACTAAACCCTTAAGGAGAGTAGCAATGAAGAAACTTTTAGCGGCATTACTTGTAATGCTTGGCATTAATGCTATGGCTGATGATATCAACCTATGGCAAAAATCAACCCTCAACAGTATCGTTCAAAAAGGTGTTCTAACCGTTGGTTTGGAACCTGGTTATATGCCTTTTGAAATGAAAGACAAACAAGGCAATATCATCGGTTTTGACGTAGATATGGCAAATGAAATGGCAAAAGCAATGGGTGTTAAACTCCAACTTGTTCCAACCGCATGGGATGGTATCATCGCAGGTCTTTTAACAGGCAAATATGACATCATTATGTCTGGTATGACGATTACACAAGAGAGAAACCTCAAAATCAACTTTGCTGATCCTTACATCAGCGTAGGCCAAACAATCCTCGCACCTAAAAAACATGCTGGTAAAAAATGGAGCGATTTGGATAAACCAGAATACACTATCGTTACTAAAATTGGTGTAACAGGCGAAATTGCAACACGTAAAATGTTCAAAAAAGCAAAAATCAGAACCTTTGAAACAGAAGCTGATGCTGCACAAGAAGTTCTTAATGGCAATGCAGACGGTCTTGTTTATGACAAACCATACAACGCTATTTTCTTTGCGGAAAAAGGTACAGATAAACTTGTTCACTTAAGTGAAGAATTGACTTATGAGCCTCTTGGTTTTGCGATTCGCAAAGGTGATCCTGATTTCCTTAACTGGTTGAATAACTTCCTAAATCAAGCAAAAAATGACGGTACTTACAAAAAAATCTATGACAGATGGTTCACAGATTCTTCTTGGCAAAAAAAGGTAATGTAAGCAGTGGCAAAAGGAAAACAACATCTTTTGCACAATAAAGCATTCGGTCACGTAGTGGCCGTTGCTTTTTATGTTGCAGTTGGGTACTTACTCTTTGTGGCTGCGTCCAACATGAATTACATTTGGAAATGGACTAGTGTTCCAAAATACTTCGCGTATGAAAAAACAGATACGATAACTGCACCACTTGATGGAACAATACAAATCCGCGGAACATCTTTGATTATTCAAGGACGAGACGATAGTAAAGAGATAGAAATAGAAAAGGGTTATTCCCTTGACGTTAAAGATGGTGATAGTGTTTACGAACGTGATACTCTTGCTAAAAAAACATCAATGCACATAGGACCCTTACTTGAAGGTTTAATTGTTACACTCGAGATTTCAGGGCTTGCTGCAATTTTAGCCTTTTCCATAGGTTCACTTCTTGCTTTCATGCGTATTTCGAATTACCAGTTTTTAAAAGATATAGCGACTGTTTATATCGCAATTATAAGAGGAACACCTCTTCTGGTTCAAATTTTTATCTTCTATTTTATTATCGCTACGATATTTGAACTTGAGCGCTTTCTTGCAGGTGCTATCTCATTAGGGCTTTTCTTTGGAGCTTATATTGCTGAAGTATTGCGTGGAGCGATTCAATCTATCGATAAAGGACAGTATGAAGCTGCCAAATCACTCGGTATGAACTATACACAAACCATGATCTATATCATCATGCCTCAAGCGCTTAAACGAGCACTTCCTACCCTTGTAGGAGAGATGATAGCACTTGTAAAAGACTCTTCATTGGTTTCTGTTATTTCCATTACAGACCTTACAAAAGTAGGTCGTGAAATTGTTGCCAATACCTTTTCACCATTTGAAACATGGCTTATTATAGCAGCAGTTTATTTTGCAATTACATTTTTACTCTCAGTATTCGGACACAAAATCGAAATGAAAATGAAAAAACAAGGTGGTATGTAAGTCTTTGCTTACATACCCCATCATTACTCTACATACTCTTTTAACTCATTATTAAGATCTTCTAAAATCTCGTGCTCGCGTTTTGTAATGTAATGAAGTATCTTTTGGCTCATTGCACGATCGGGAAAAATACGCATGCAGTAACGATAAGAATCTTTGTACTCAATGATATTGATCACTTCGCCTTGCACTTCTATCTTTCTATCGCGATCAGCAGCCACAGAAGCGCTGTTAAGTTCAAATTCAATGAGAACTTTTGCACCTACAAACATTCCATTATTTTCGCTACTGACAACACCTAGTCCATTCATAGAAAGGTCATAAAGCCTTCCACTTGTTTGAAGATTGCCAAATTGATGTAGAAAAACTTTAGCAACAATATCAGGATGCACCCGAATAAACTCTCTTTGAAGTGCTGGCATATTGAGTAAATAAATAAAGTTGGTTAAGACCACGGTATTGGCTTGAAAATTATTGTAAACAATATCTGCTTTGAGGTGTTTACTAAAATGGTTATTTTTGACAATAAAAGCTTGCCCGTCTAACTTCATAGCAATTTCTTGCAACTTGTCTATTTTAAAAGTGACATTTTCACCTTCAATATCAAGAATTGTTGCTTCAGAACTAATCGGAACACCTTTATAAAGATTAAGAAAAATCACACTTTGATTTTCTTGTTTCATTTGATGAAACGTTTCAATAATGTTGTTAGTTGGAGAGAACATAATATCATTGCTAAAGCTGACATCCAATGCACTTGTAAAATTGCATACTTTAGGCGTTACCTCATCCTCAACGATATTGATAAACCGACTTATGCAACCTATTAGAAGTTCAACTTGTGAAGAAATTTCATGTTCATGCGAGAATGAAATATAATTTTCAATCAAATAAAATACGCTTCGATTGATAAGAAAACCAATCATAACTCTATCATATTGCATACGATCAAAAAGATTTTCTCTAAACTCACTAATGTCATAATCAGACTTAAACAAGGCATGATAAATACTAAAAGCGATCTCTTTTGACTCTTCTTTTGTAACTATCTTATCGTAGTTGACATACATGCAAGCAAAATAATCAACAAACTTCTCTTCAAACTCTTTTAAAAAAAGTGCCGACGTCGCTAAAAAGTCCTCTTTGTCACTTTGAGAAATAACTTCATTTTCCATCGTAGTGTCCATGATGATGATTTTGCATTGATTATATCATTTTTTATTTAGGAGGTATGAAATATCCAAAATAACTTCGGTACCTACATACTTTTGTGAATTGATGCGCATTGAAATTTTAAACTCATCGCAATACGCTTTTACCAAACTAAGCCCTATACCATAACCTTCTTTTGTCATATCCGCTTGGTAATAGCGATTAAATGCTAGAAAAAGCTCTGACTCACTCATCCCAACACCTTTATCTTTGATGCAAAGTTTATTTCCTTCTTGAAAAATACGAATTTCGGAATGATCTTGATTGTATTTAAGTGCGTTATGCAATAAGTTGGAAATGACTTTAGCAAAACCATGTTTATCAGCAAAAATTTCTACATGTAAAACATCACAAAGAATTAAAACACCCGAAGCCATCTCTTTTTGTTTTTCAACAACCTTCGAGATAAGCTCGTCTAAATAAAATTTTTCACGAACATCCGTTTGGATCTCTTTTTTAATGTAATAATCCACTTCTTTATAGAGTGCATACAAGTCTTTACTGGCTAGTTCAATACGCTCTAACCGTTTAAGCTTTTTAGCCTCTTGCTCATCGGCTTGAAGCATTTGAAGATTGGCATTGATCACTGAGAGCGGAATGTTGAGCTCATGCAAGGTGTCCTTGAGCAAAATATCAAGAAAACGGTTGGTTTTAAACAAGGAAGAAAGTGTATAAGAGACGATGAGATACCCAATGATTAAAGAAGTAGCAAGCAAAGTAACTATCACCCAAGCTTTGTTTTCTCCAGAGTATTCCCATAAGGCAACACCAAAGCCTGTTATAAAACATATAGCAATGCTGAATGCTACAATTGAGCGAATAAAAAAGATTTTATCGCTACTTCTCAAAACGATACCCAATTCCTCGAATATTTAAAATGCTATCTTTGCCAAAAATCTTTTTGAGATTATTGATATAAACCCTAATTGACCCCTCGTTAATCTCTTCACAGCTATTCCAAAGTCTTTCATGAATCATCTCTTTGGTGACCACTTTGCCTCGCTCTTTAACCAACAAATAAAGCAGTTCAAAATCTTTGAGATTGATGTCGAGCTCTTCTTGGTTGTAAAAAAGGCGTTTACGCGCAAGATTAAGCTTGTACGCATCATCAATATCAAGCCAATCATCCACGATTCCTTTTGAGCGCGCTAAAAGTGCTTTGATGCGCAATAAAAGCTCACCAAGATCAAAAGGCTTTTTAATATAATCATCGCCGCCTAGCATAAAGCCTTTAGTAAGGCTCTCTTGATCACTAAGCGACGTCACAAAAATAGCAGGAGTTCGATCTCCCGATACACGAAGTTCTTTTAAAAAATCAAACCCGCTAAGATCGGGTACTTTAACATCCAAAAGATAAAGATCATACTTGTTTTCATAGCATTGTTTGAGCGCCTCTTTACCACTTGAAACCAAAGTACATACATAGTCATGTTCGCTTAAAAAATCTTCCAAGGTTTGAAGAAGTAACGTGTTGTCTTCTAAAATAAGAATTTTATACGACATGTTTAATGCTCCAAGCGAGTGACTCGTTAGCAAACATAGGGACAACGTCACCATAACTGTGTGTTACAACAAATGGAGTATTCTCTAAGCAAACCTCTTTGTGTAGGGCTTTATAGTTATAAATTGTTTGTGCGTTGTTACTTACAAACGCTTGTAGAGAAGCTAATGCGTTATGTTTGTCAAACAACTCTACTAAAACTTGCAAAGCAATCGGTGCAGTAAAAACTCCCGCCGCACAACCACAACACTCTTTTTTATGAATCGGATGTGGTGCAGAATCACTTCCAAACATCACTTTGGGATGTGCTTTAAGGCTTACATGTAAAAGTGCATCACGGTCTTCATATCGCTTGGCAATTGGCTTACAAAAAAGGTGCGGTTGAAGCATACCGCCTGCAACATCATCTAACGTTATCAGGAGGTGATGTAATGTAATCGTTGCATACAAGTTTTCATATTTGTCCAAGAGATCAACACTCTCTTTGGTGGTGATGTGTTCCATTACGATTTTAAGCTTTGGAAAAGACAAAGCTAGACTTTCATAAATGGAGCCAAACTCTTTTTCTCTATCCATCACAAAACCATTCGTTTCACCATGTACACATAAGATGAGCCCTAGATCACTCATGGCTTCCAAAACAGAACGCAATGTCTCAATGTCCATGCTTGCCACGCCACCCTCAGAATTGGTGGTAATGCCTGATGGGTAGAGCTTCAACGCCTTTACATGTAAAGCTGCTTTTTCTAAAAATTCACGCGTATAATCCGAACGAAAAAAAAGTGTCATCAAAGGATCAAAAGCATTGTTGCCAATTGCACTTATAATGCGCTCTTTATAGGCAATAACCGCCTCAATGGTCGTAATCGGAGGAACAACATTGGGCATGATGATACCACCCGCAAAACTGTACGCACTTAGGGGTGCAACCACTTTAAGCATCGCTTCATCACGTAAATGTAAGTGCATATCTAAAGGAGAAATCAGAGTGTGGGTCATTACCAATGCCTTTTTAGTTTGAATTATATCAAAGCATCCCCAAAATGTTATACTTCCAAAAACAAAGAAGGCATGAGAAATGGAATATCGTTACATTGGGAAAAGTGGACTCAGAGTTACCCCTATTTGTATGGGTACCATGAGTTTTGGCAGCTGGAGCAGCAAGGCAGAATCATTTAAAATCCTCGACAGCGCGTATGATCGTGGCATCAACTTTTTTGATACGGCAGAACTTTACCCCGTTCCTCCCAAAGAGAGCTACGCAGGCATCACCGAAGAGATCATCAGCGAGTGGCTTGCCACAAAACCACGAGAAAGCATCATCCTTGCCACCAAAATCGCGGGTGCTGCGAACGGTTGGTTTGTACCACCTATTCGCCACGGATACACAGCGATCGATCGTTTTCATATTCAAAAAGCGGTTGAGGGAAGTTTAAAGCGTCTCAAAACAGATTACATCGACCTCTACCAAGTCCACTGGCCTGATGAAGTTGTACCCAAAGAGGAGTCTATGCGAGCTCTTGATGAGTTGGTCAAAAGTGGCAAAGTTCGTTACATCGGCACTTCCAATGACACCGCTTATGGACTAACGAAATCCAACACCATTTCTGGATACGAAAAGCTGGCACGTTTTGAGTCGATTCAAAACAACTTCTCGCTCCTCAATCCTCGCTTTTTAGATGAACTTGCCAATGTATGTCGCAAAGAGAGGGTTTCACTCCTTCCCTATTCACCTATCGGAGGCGGCGTTCTAAGCGGTAAATACAATCAAGCGTTCATCGACCCCAAAAGTCGTTTTGGCGAGTACCTTCATGCGGGAGAACCAAGACAAAAAGCCATGTATAACCGTTTTGTGAATGACAAAACGGTTACTGCGACAGCCAAATACATGGAAATTGCCAAAAAATATGGTATGAGTCCTGTAACGCTTGCTGTTGCTTGGAGTATGCACTTTGACTTTGTCGCTTCTACCATTATCGGTGCGCGTTATGCGACACAACTCGAAGAGAGCTTTAAAGCGCTTGAGATCAAACTATCGCCAGAGATTTTAAACGAATGTGAAAAGGTTCAAAAAGAGATTTTATACCCGATGGGATAAGTTTACATGTAAGGAAAAATCCTTACATGTAAAAAGAGTTTAGACTTTTGATTTAATGAATTCTGGGTAAGCTTCCAAACCACACTCTTCAAGGTCAAGCCCGACGTATTCATGCTCTTCATCGCTTCTAAGCCCAATAGCTTTTTTGATGATGACAAACGCGACATAAGAGACAGGGAAGGTGAAAAGTCCTGTAATTGCGATACCTTTAAGTTGCGTAAGCAGTGAAAAGTCAGCAAAAAGAGCAACCGCTATCGTTCCCCAAATGCCATTCACCAAGTGAACTGAAAGTGCGCCCACAGGATCGTCGATTTTAAATTTATCAAAAAGAGGAATAGCAAAAACAACCAATGCCCCACCAATGGCACCAATAACAATCGGCTCCCAAAGTCCAACAACATCAGCACTTGCGGTAATGGCAACAAGCCCACCGAGCGCTCCGTTTAAAATCATCGTAATATCAAGCTTTCGATACTGCGCATACACAATCACCGCGGCAATAATTGCACCCGAAAGCCCTGCGGTATTTGTGTTAACAATAATTAAGCCCACAAGGTCTGCGTTTTCAACGCTAGAGATGTGAAAAGCACTTCCGCCATTAAAACCAAACCAACCGATCCAAAGAAGCATTGCACCCAGTGTCACTAACGGAATGTTTGAAGCGGGGATAGCGCGAACTTGACCATCTTTGCCGTATCTACCTCGACGTGCTCCTAAAACTAAGATACCCGCAAGGAGTGCCCAACCACCCACTGAGTGAATCACAGTACAACCTGCAAGGTCATGCACCTCTTTTAAAAATCCACCGCCCCAAATGGCATTGCCCACTACAGGATAAATAAACCCGCTCATTAAAACTGCAAACATCATAAAAGGAACAATGCGAATGCGCTCACTCACACCACCACTCATAATGGAAACGGTTTTACTTACAAATGCCATTTGAAATAAGAAATAGGCATAAGGACTGTATCCATCTGCAACCACGCCCTCAAGGAAGAAGCCGCTTCCTCCAAACATAATGTTATAACCCCAAAGTAAAAAAACAAAAGAGGTGATAGCATAAAGCATGACGTTGCCAGTAAGTACAGCAGAAACGTTTTTGCTGCGCACAAGTCCTGCTTCAAGCATAGCAAAGCCTGGAACCATGAAGATAATTAAAACAGAAGCAAAAAGCAAGAAGAAAGTGTCAATAACATACTGAATGTGAGATTGATCCATTACATGTAACCTTTGTGTGAAATAAAGTGTAACGGATAATTGTACAAAAAAGAGGAAAAGCTTTGTGATTAAATTTTAATCACAAAGCTTAAAGTTTAGATAGCGTCTTCGTTCTCTTCACCAGTTCTAATACGAATAATTCTTTGAATATCGCTCACAAAAATCTTTCCATCACCGATTTTACCGGTCTTTGCAGCTTCTGAGATCGTTGCAATGACTTTGTCTACATTTTCATCAGCAACAACAATGTCTAACTTAATTTTTGGTAAAAAATCTACCACATACTCAGCACCCCTATAGAGTTCAGAGTGTCCTTGTTGTCTTCCATAGCCTTTTACTTCATGAACCGTCATACCTGTCACTTCAATACTAGCAAGTGCGTCCTTAACTTCTTCAAGTTTAAAGGGTTTAATAATCGCTTCGATCTTTTTCATGGCTTTTCTCCTCTATTATTTCAAAATTGGGCTATTTTACCTTAAATTATTTTAAATACGCTTTGATAATTTTTTGTGGCTGCATTGGCATGTCTCTACCATCAGTTGTAACATTTTCAAGCTTACGAACAACGTCCATTCCTTCAATTACTTCACCAAAAATAGTATGTCTACCATTCAAATGCGGGGTAGGGACAGTAGTGATAAAAAACTGACTTCCATTGGTATTGCGACCTGCGTTTGCCATTGCTAAGATACCCGCTTTGTTAAACATAACATTGGGTTTAAACTCATCTTCAAACGGTTGCCCATAAATAGACTGACCACCACGACCTGTTCCCGTTGGATCTCCACCTTGAATCATAAAGCCTTTAATAATTCGGTGAAAGGTAATACCATCGTAATACCCTTTTTTAACCAATCCTTCAAAATTCTCACATGCCTTAGGAGCAATCTCCGGCTTGAGTGCAAAAACAATTTTTCCTTGTGTAGTTTCAAACACCACTTCACTTGCCATAAGAGCACTAAACAGACCTAAAAATAGAACTAAAATCACTTTTTTCATTTACTAATCTCCAATGAGTTTTGTATTTCGGAAACGATACATTTTATTTTTGACTTTTTCTAAAATACCTACTTTAATAAGCTGTTGAAACATGTGTACAACAGTAGGCTTACTCACGCCAATATTATCAATTATATCTTGGTATGAGCCATTAAAAATCTTGTTTTCATCTAAGTGGTTAATGATGTATTTTAAAATCTCAATCTTTTTACCACCAATAAGTGCGGCAAGTCCCTCAACAATAAAAGAACACCCTTGCAACTCTTTATTGTGTAGTTTTGGAAGCATCACGGTGTAAATATTGCTAATCAAATCTTTCACATTAATCGGTTTCATGATAAAACCATCCACTTTAAGCGTAATCGCTTCGATAAGATACTCTGTCTCCGTAAATGCCGTTGTAATAATGACAGGAATATTACGGTTGTGCTCTTTTTTGAGCTTTTTAAGCATCTCGATGCCATTCATCACCGGCATCAAAATATCAGTCACAATAATATCCACATCTTTTTCAAGAGCAATTTTTAGCCCCTCTTCGCCATTAGATGCCAAATACACCTCTTTGACAAAATCCTTTAAAATCATCTGTGTTTGCATTTGCACCGATTTTTCATCTTCTACATATAATACAACACAGTCTTTTAACCCGTTAAAATCCATGTTATTTGTCCTCCTTTTTATCAAGTGGTACTAAAATAGTTATAATCGCACACTTATCATAACGTTTTCCATTCTGGAAAACATAGGCGATATTTGTGCCACTAATACTTCCTCTCATCTGCTTTTCAATAATTTGCTTGGACATATAAAGCCCTATGCCCGTACCTGAAGATTTATGTTTCGTTGTAAAATAGGGTTCAAACATCCTATCTTGCACCTCATCACTAATCCCACCGCCATTGTCTATAACACTAATAACCGCATTACTCGCCTCTTTTCTAATAACAACTTCAATCAATTTTTCGGCCATGCCTCGTTCTTCAAGTACATCTTTAGCATTGGAGAAAAGATTCATAATGACTTGTGAAAATTCATTGGGATAGCCACTAATTTGAACATCTTGAGTGCAATTTAAAAATATCTCAATTCCTGATTTTGCATAATATTCTTGCACCAATTTTAAACTATAAAGTACCGTTTCTTTAACACTAAAATGCTCTTCATTGTGGTTCGGTTTAAAAAAATTACGAAAATCATCAATCGTATGTGACATTAAAGATGCCAGTTGAATTCCTTCATTAACTTGCTTATCGATAAATTCATCACTCAGCTCCATCCCTGCCATACGCTTCATCTGAAAGCTTTGAATAATCAGCACGATTGCATTAAGTGGCTGACGCCATTGATGTGCAATATTACCAATCATTTCTCCCATGGAAGCAAGCCTTGATTGGCGAAACATGATCTGATCTTTTTGACGACTCTGCTCAACTTCATACTGAACTTTGAGCTCAAGATTACGGTTAAGTTGTTGTAATTCGTGTGTTTTTGCATCGACCATTTTGGCAAGTCTAGCGTGAAGTAAACGAATATTTTGCAACAATACAATCGCTAAAAGTGCCGCAAAAGCAATTGTGCCAAGCGTGGCTACAACAATCCATTCAAAGGTATTATCATATACTTTTTCAGTACGCGAATAGCCCTCTTTGGCGCCATCAAGATTAAGGTTAATAAGTCCTGTAAGATCGATATTGATGGAATAAACACTCGGATAAAGCTCGTTTTGGAGCGTATCAATCGCCTTATGCGCTTGTTTAGTCTCAAAATAACTGAACATTTTAAGCAAGATACCATCAATCGTATGAATCTTTTGTTCAATCTTGGAAGTTAAAATATCATCTTCTTTGGTTTTAAAAAATGGCTTATGGCTTTCATTCATCAAGCCCCAAGAGCGTGCCAATTTAATTAACCAATCACTCTCGTCAATGCCTAAACTATTTTTATACTCTTGAAGTTCTATCTTAATAAGCTCTTGTGCTAACGCTATGACTACTTTCCCATCTTTATCGCTAATGGAGCCTTTTTCAATATCGCGGATTGTGTCTAAGATATTAACCGTGTAAATATCTTTAAGATTTTCAAGCCGAATTGTAGGAAGCATTCGTTTGGTGTATAAAATATCGAAATTGTTTTTGATACGATTGATACTCATGTGAGCAAAACTGCCAATAAAAAGCATGCCAACGACCATAATCAGAAAAAGAAGCGTTGTCTTTTTCGCAATAGTCATCTCATCAATGCTACCCATAAAATCGTTCAATGGACTAGTGCTCATCATTTCGTCCTACGGAGAAGAAGTCATCATCGACATATTCACTTAAATGTACACGATGCAAGCATTTACAACGCTCATCTCTATTTTTTGAAATAACATTTTCATCCAATGTCTTGGAAAATGTGCCTAAAGCTTTGATAAATTCTTCTTTAGTAAACTCTTTTCCTAGACTTTTAAAGACTTCAGCTATCATACGCGCTGCAAAATAGCCCTCCAATGAAACATGACTAAGTTCTTCTTTGGGATAGTATTTACGCATCAAAATACGATAATTTTCAACTTCATCCACCTCCGATGTCCAAGGAGACGGCACAACTTGCGCAAAAGTAATACCCTTACCATCGCCTTTTAAAAAATCGATCAATGGCTTTGGTTCCACAAAAGAAAAGAGTCCAAAGTGAATCTCTTTACGGATTTTGGTACTTTTACGTGCTCGTTTGATAAACTCGGCTACAGGAGTGGTAGATCCAATCATTAAAATGACTTCTGGATTACACTGTTCAATCTCATATAACGCATTACCTACTGAAAGCGTATTGCGTTTATAACTTCCTTCACCTACAAGAACCAAATTACGTTTAGAAAGAGCACTTTTTACACCATTAAGACCTGTTCTTCCATAACTATCATTTTGATAAAAAAGTGCGAACCGCTTATATTTAAGGTCTTCGGCGTAGTACTGTACAAGCTTTTCGATCTCATCAAGATCGCCAGCCCTAGCATTAAGTACGATGGGATTTGGAGGATTACGTAAAAATTCTGCACCTGAATACGCACCTACAAAAGGAATACGCTTTTCAATGGCAATGGGGAAAACAGCTTCCGTTACGGGTGTACCAATAATGCCAAAAAGTGCGAAAATTTTCTCTTTTTTTATGAGTTCATAGACATTTTCAACAGCGATTTTAGGTTCATACCGATCATCTTTGGCAATAATTTCTATTTTTCTTCCATAAACGCCGCCATGATCATTAAGATTTTGCAGATAAATCTCCGCTCCTAATAAAAATTGATTTCCAACACTATTGAGCCCACCACTAAAAGGTCCGCTCATGCCTAAACGAATAGTATTCCCCTCAAATTTAGTATTAGAGATGTAATAAGGCAACAGAAAAATAGATACAAAAAGGATAACTGCAATGAGTTTACGCATCTTTTTTTAGCTTTCTTTAGACTTTAAACACTATGATGGCATAGGCTATAAAAGAAGTCTCTGTATATTTTGCAGATATAATATCAATTATTTTTTATAAAAATGCTTAATTAGTAAAAAAATATTTACTTAACCGATCTTTTCAGAAAAAACTAAAGAGAGTTAAAAAATGAAATGTAGAATTTGCGATTTTGATACAAAACTCTTTGAAGATACACAACTAAAAAAACACTATTTTCACTGTTCAAAGTGCCAGTGTATAAGCCTTGACCCTACCTATTACCTCTCTTTGGAAAAAGAGAACACGCTTTACAATAATCACCAAAATTCGCTTGAAAATCAGGGCTATGTACAGATGTTTGAAGATTTTTTAGATTATTTTTGGGAAGATCTTACATGTAAAGAAAAATCGCTCGATTTTGGGTCAGGACCAACGCCGGTTTTAAGCCAATTACTGACACGAAGAGGTGTCAAGGTTGATTGTTATGATAAATTTTACCAGCCTATAAAATGCTATGAGCATCAAACCTATGACCTCATCACGTCTACTGAAGTGTTTGAGCATTTAGATGATCCAAAAGAGACATTGAGGCTTTTAGCCAAGCATCTTAACCCCAACGGTGTGATTGCATTAATGACCTTGTTTCATAGTAATGACGAAGCTCATTTTTTAACATGGTGGTATCGAAGAGATCCAACACATATTATTTTTTATACGCCAAAAACAATTGAAGTATTGGCGCAACAATGTGGATTAGAAGTTGTTAGAACGGATGGTAAACGAATAGCAGTCTTAAAAAAAAGGTAGCGATGGGTGTCGCTACCTCGACTTTGAACTTTTAATGCTTATCTATAAGAACGGTAATAACCGTCGTCATAGTGATGATGATGGTGACGTGGTGGGTCAACATATATAACCCTCTCTTGCACATACACAGGTTCTCTATATACCACAGTTGGTCTAGGTTCATAATATACAGGACTTTCAACGTAACGTGTTGGTTGTTGCGATGCATTAATCAAACTACCTAACAATACCACTGCACCTGCACCAAGAAGAGCACCCTTTTCTCTATCGCCCATTGCATGAGCGCTTGTGATGCCACTGAAGACTAACACAGTTGAGATTAATAGTGTTTTTACGATTTTCATCTGGGACTCCTTTCCTTTTATGAAGAAATCCTAACGCAAAATCGTGAAGTCTTTGTGAATTCAATCTTTTAAATTTTCGCGTACCTCTAAAAAAGCATCTAGATGCTCAAAGAAAATATCAACCAATTTTGGATCAAACTGTTTCCCTCTCTCCTCTTGAAATAAAGCAAAGATTTTTTCATCATCCCATGCTGGCTTATAAACCCTCTCACTTCCAAGAGCATCAAAAACATCTGCTAACGCTGTAATGCGCCCATAAATATGAATATCTTCGCCACTTTTTTTATCAGGATACCCTTTACCATCATAACGTTCATGGTGCTCTTTAGCCACAATAGCTGCCATTTTGAGAAGTTCTCTTTGTGAATGTTTGAGCATTTCATACCCAAGCATTGAGTGCGTATTCATGATCTCACGCTCCTCTTCATCAAATCTTCCAGGTTTATTTAAAACACTATCGGGAATACCGATTTTCCCAATATCATGCATTGGGGAAGCAAGTTTAAGCATTTCAGCCTCTTCTTCATCAAGCCCATAATACAAAGCAAGTATTTTAGTGTACTCAGCAACACGCTTGACATGATTACCCGTCTCTTTAGACCGTGTCTCGCCAATAGAGCCCATCGTAAAAAGAACCTCTTTTTGCGTATCTTCTATCTCGCGATTAAGGGCATTAACCTCTTCTAAGCCTTCTGCTATCTTTGCTTCAACTTCATCCATTGTAAGAGAAACATTGCGAGAAACTTTGATGGCAAGAAAAACGATAAAAAGAATGGTCACCATTCCTACAAAAAGCTGAATTAATCGCATCTGATCAAGGAAACGACTCGAGAGTTCAGCGATCATCTCTTCCAAAGAAACACTGACTTTTTTATTGTCATCCAAGACTTCAGAAGCTTGATCAATGGTTGTGTTTTCAATCAACTTTGTCTCTTCGATTTTTATTGCTTTTTCGGCAATAGTGCGTACAACTTCCTTATAGTGAATTAGATTTTCATGCAGATCGCCACTATCGTTTTGCGTTGCCTCAATGAGTTTATCAATAGGCACAAGCCATTTCTGCATTGTGGCATCATTACCATGTTGATAAAGCATCTCTTTACTGTAATAGCGAAGGTCGCTGAGTGCTTTGATTTGATCAATACGATTATTATGCAAAATATGATCTTGAATTTCAACGCGTCTATTATTTTCTTGTGGATAAAGCGTGTTAAATACACTTACATATTCTAATTTTTCACGTTCAAGTTTAAAAATTTCATCATACATAAGTTCAAGGCGATGCTCATTCGTATAAAGATCATTAAGATAATTTTTGATTGTTTTATCTTCTTGTATATTGGGTAGCAATGTACTAAGAAGATAATGTTTCTTGTGTTGGGATAACATTTCGCGTAAATCTTCAAAATGTTTTTCATACGTAACAAACTCTGTATGTAATTGCTCTAATTTTTTAGCTTCAGTCGTTTTTGTACTTTCAAGAATAATGTCATTCATGCTCTCTTGCATAAGAAGAATCGAAGAGATACTCTCTCTAAAATTGCTATTTTCTTTGATTTGATAGGTAATCACAACACTAATTAAACCCAAAAAAAGCAACATTGCTATAATTAAAACGAAACTAAGCTTTACCTTATTGCGAATATTCATGCATTATCCTTCATTGATAAAAGAAACTATTTTATCACAGTTTTTGTATCCATTTCCAGTAAAAACCAAAAACAAGGAAAGCGACACCTAATCCACACGTGATCTGCCACAAAAATACTCCCCACTCAAACAATGCTCCAATGGCAAACGAGACGAGTGTACTCATTCCCATAAAAACCATATCGTTATAGGCAATTACTCTGCCATAAAATGCACTATCGGTTTCATACTGTAAAATCGTGTACGTATAAGACCATAATGTTGTGGTAAAAAGTCCGCAAAAAAGAATACCAATGAAACTCAGATAAAAATCATACTGCAATACACCCCACACTATGATGCTCACTCCTTGCAAAATGAAAAGATAAAAAAGGCTCTGTTTGTTAATATGACGACCAAGAAGAAATTGCCCTAAAACTAACGAAAGAGCACGTGAAGCATTGATAAATCCCATGACCAACGAGATCGATAAAAGATGTTTGTATTGATGGTCGGCTAAAAGGGCAATGAGAGCATCATAAGCTGTCAATCCTACACTGGCATGAAGAAAAATAAGATGCATGATCTTGGGATTTTCTCGCAAATAAGTAAACCCACTCCAAATCATCGCCTTTACATGTAAAGCATGTTTACTTACAAGAGAAGGAATATCTAAGCCCAGAAGCATGTAAAAAGCGATCGCATAAAAAAACATATCGGCGATAAATGCGCTAGTCGTTCCAAAATAGTGAATATAAAAACCTGCTACTGCCATTCCAAACGCATACGAAGTTGACCAGATGATTGAGTGAATTTCATTGGCAATTTTCAACTCTTCATCGCTCAAAAGTTTAGGCAAAAGTGACATCTCGGTTTGAAAGTAAATACTTCCCGTTCCCATACGAATAAATATAAGCCCCAAGAGTACCCAAAGAGCATCCAAAGAAGTAATAAACATTAACCAAAACACCGTAAAAATTTCAATAAGCGTTAAAAAAAGCATAAATTTTTTGGTATCTACTTTATCAATAATGGCACCACTAAACGGGGCTAAAAGCATCGAAGGTAAAAAGGTAAATCCCGCTGCTGCGCTGAGTGCCCAAACAGGAGCTTCAAGGTTAATAAGTAATGTATAAATCGCCATATGACTAAACCATGCACCAAAATAGCTAATAAGCTGGATAATACTTAATCGGCGGAGCGTCGCATTAGTGCGCAACAACTCTCTGTAAAGGTTCATTTTTACTCCTAGATTCTTTCGTCACCATTGTAGCGCTTTTCATTAATAATTATGGGCTTTTTTTTATGCTACAATAGTAGCTTGATCTAATAAACCTAATAAAAGAGGAGAAGTTGATATGAAAATCTCAACAAGGATTTTAATCTCACTCATACTATCGTTGGTAGTTTTGGGCGCTTGTATCATCAGTATAGCGTATACCAATACCCAAAAAAATGCGAAAATGTTCATTTCTGAATATGAAAAAGATGCTTACGCGTCTCACGAAGATGAACTGAAAAATATCATGATCATCATGAAACAAATGGCTCATGCAATATATAAAGTAGAAAAAGCCAAAGGAACCTCTGATGAAAAGATCAAAGAAACCATTTTGGCACAATTTGACGCATTGCGTTTCTTTGATGATAAAAGTGGTTATATCTTCGCTTATCAATATGATGGTGTCAATGTTCTCTACCCTACCAATAAATCTTTACAAGGTACAAATCTTATAGGGCTCAAAGATGCTAATGGGGTCTATCTTATTAAAGAGCTTATTGAAGCGGCTCAAAAAGGTGGTGGGCTTGTAAAATACAGCTTCCCAAAAGTAAAAGATGGTAAACCGCTACCAAAGTTCTCGTATGCCCTTTCATTTGAGCCCTATAACTGGATGATAGGAACGGGTATCTATGTTGATAACGTGGAAGAAGAAGTTGCAAAACTTCAAAAAAATATTGATGCCAATACAGCATCTCAAATCCAGTCGTTTCTTGTAATCTCAATCGTGTTGCTATTGCTTAGTATTATTGCTACTTTATTTATTATTAAGAAGACTATTTCTAAACCATTGGGCGATCTTATTCACCGTGCCGATAATCTCTCTAGTGGCGATGGTGACCTCACACGTAAACTTGAAGTCATAGGCAATGATGAAATAGCTATTGCAAGCAGCAGTATTAACCGTTTTATTGAAAAAGTACGTATTCTCATCAGCGAAGCAAAAAACCTCTCTAATGAGAACTCTTCTATTTCGCATGAACTCTCTTCTACCTCTTTAGAAGTAGGTCGAGCCGTGGAAACATCTATGCAAATTGTTGGAAATACGACTTCCAAAGCCCATCTTTTAAAAGATGAACTGGTTGAAGGCATTACGGAAGCAAAAGAAGGAAAAACAGAACTTCTCAAAGCTAACGATTATCTCAAAGACGCTAACAACGCCATTTTAGCTCTTACCAATGATATTCAAAGCAGTGCTGCAACCGAAATAGAACTTGCAGGAAAAATTCAACAACTCAGTCATGATGCGGAACAGGTTAAAGAAGTTTTAGTTGTCATTGGTGACATTGCCGATCAAACCAACTTACTTGCTCTTAATGCGGCTATTGAAGCAGCAAGGGCTGGGGAACATGGACGAGGCTTTGCGGTTGTTGCTGATGAAGTAAGAAAACTTGCAGAACGTACCCAAAAAAGTCTTCAAGAGATCAATGCCACGATCAATGTTATTGTTCAAGCCATTGTGGATAGCAGCGATCAGATGACCGCTAACTCAAAGAAAGTAGAGTCTTTAGCAACCACAGCGAGTGATGTTGAAACAAAGATCAACAACATGTTCCATGTTATGGGTAATGCCACTAAAGTTTCCGATAAGACAACCGAAAATTATCTTAAAACGGGTACCGACATTGAGTCTATGATAGATGATGTAGCACAAATCAATGACATCTCATCTCAAAATGCCAGAAGTGTTGAAGAAATTGCTAGTGCGGCTGAACATCTGAGTCGTATGACCGAAACACTCAACCTCAAACTCTCTGAGTTTAGAACTTGATGAGTTGCTACATGTAAGGATTTGATGGCATATCAAATCCTTCATTGATTTGTAATATAAAACTACTTTTTTGTGATATTTTTTTCATCAATCCCTCCTTTAGTCCTATTTATGTCCTAATGTTCATAATAAAATTAATGCTATTATGTGTTACAATTGAGTAACAATAAGCTTTAAAGGAGGGGAAAATGAAAATATCGACACGGATTTTAATCTCACTGATTCTTTCATTACTGGTTTTGGGCGCTTGTTTAATTGGCATTTCATATACCAATACTAAAAATAATGCACATGTATTTGTGAATGATTATGAGAAAAGTGCTTATAGTTTTTATGCCAGTGAACTTAAAACAATAATGGAACTGATGCAACAGACTGCTCAGACAATTTATAAAGCAGAAAAAGCCAAAGGAACCTCTGATGAAAAGATCAAGGAAATCATTCTGTCACAATTTGACGCATTGCGTTTCTTTGATGATAAAAGTGGTTATATCTTTGTCTATGACCCCGATGGGACAAACGTCTTACTTCCAACTAATAAATCCCTACAAGGTAAAAATCTAACCCATCTTAAAGACACTAACGGTGTCTTTTTTGTGAAAGAGATGCTCGAAATTGCTAAAAAAGGTGGCGGACTTATCCAATACTTCTTCCCAAAAGTCAAAGATGGCCAACCTTTCTTAAAATATGCCTATGCTGTACCTTTTGAGCCTTATAATTGGATGATGGGAACGGGTATTTATGTGGATAATGTTGAAGCCGAAGTGGGAAAACTTAAAAATCAAATAAGTGATAATGTTGCCTCTCAAATTCGCTCTTTCCTCCTTATCTCCATTGTGCTTATGATTCTTAGCATTGTAACGACAATGTTTATTATTAAAAAAACCATTTCCAACCCCTTGGGTGATCTTATTCACCGTGCCGATAATCTCTCTAGTGGCGATGGTGACCTCACACGTAAGCTTGAAGTGATTGGTAATGATGAGATTGCACTTGCTAGTATGAGCATTAACCGTTTTATTGAAAAAGTACGTATTCTCATCAGCGAAGCAAAAAACCTCTCTAATGAGAACTCTTCTATTTCGCATGAACTCTCTTCCACCTCTTTAGAAGTAGGTCGAGCTGTGGAAACATCTATGCAAATAGTAGGAAATACCACACATAAAGCGACCTCGCTTAAAGCGGAGATGAATACCAATATGGGTGAAGCCAAAGCAGGTAAAGAAGAGCTTATAAAAGCCAATGGGTATCTCAAAGACGCTAACAACGCCATTTTAGCTCTTACCAATGATATTCAAAGCAGTGCTGCAACCGAAATAGAACTTGCAGGAAAAATTCAACAACTCAGTCATGATGCGGAGCAGGTTAAAGAAGTTTTAGTTGTCATTGGTGACATTGCCGATCAAACCAATTTACTTGCTCTTAATGCCGCCATTGAAGCAGCACGCGCTGGGGAACATGGACGAGGATTTGCGGTTGTTGCTGATGAAGTAAGAAAACTAGCAGAACGTACCCAAAAAAGTTTACAAGAGATCAATGCCACCATCAATGTTATTGTTCAAGCCATTGTGGATAGCAGCGATCAGATGACCGCTAACTCTAAGAAAGTAGAGTCTTTAGCAACCACAGCGAGTGATGTTGAAACAAAGATCAACAACATGTTCCATGTTATGGGTAATGCCACTAAAGTTTCCGATAAGACAACCGAAAATTATCTTAAAACGGGTACCGACATTGAGTCTATGATAGATGATGTAGCACAAATCAATGACATCTCATCTCAAAATGCCAGAAGTGTTGAAGAGATCGCTAGTGCGGCTGAACATCTGAGTCGTATGACCGAAACACTCAACCTCAAACTCTCTGAGTTTAGAACTTGATGAGTTGCTACAGATGAGTGCTGAATTTTCCATTGTCTCAACAGCCATTTTGTTGATGTTTGTCATCGACCCTTTTGGCGCAGTTCCTGTTATTCTCTCCATCCTAAAAGATGTGGATATTTCACGAAGAAGGGTCATCATTCTTCGTGAGATGATTTTTGGACTTGGCATCTTGATGCTCTTCCTCTTTGGAGGAGAGCTTTTTTTAAGCATCTTTCACCTTGAAACAGAGTCCGTGCGTATCGCAGGGGCGGTGATTTTCTTTGTGATTGGCATTAAGATGATTTTTCCAGGAGTTGAAGGCAGTAGCGGACTTTATGGCTCTTCAAAAGAGCCTTTTATGGTTCCCATCGCTATGCCTCTCATCGCTGGACCTTCGACACTTGCAACACTTTTAGTCCTTGGGAAATCACACACGCAAGAACTTGGAGGCGTATTTGCCGCGCTCATTTTAGCATGGCTTATCTCAGCGCTCATCATGTACCTCTCCCCCCTTCTTTATAAACTGCTTCGCGAGAAAGGGCTCTCAGCGTTGGAGCGTCTAATGGGAATGCTTCTTTTGATGATGTCCGTACAGATGTTCATCGATGGCATACGAGGGCTTATGCATACCTTTTAGCTTTACATGTAAAAGCTAGCTATCAAACGAATTTTGATCTTCCTATACCAATATTAGGGCAAGATATTTATTTCTGAAGTATTAACTTTTCAGTGTATGTTTTTTCTTTGATTTGCTTGAGTTGTTCAAGATTTTTTTCAACTTCTTCGATTTGTTTATCAAGCATCAATCCCGCATTAATCAACTTAATAAGTTCAGGTTTATTTTTTTCCCAATTCCTTAATGTTGTAGGATCAACCTGTAATTTATCAGCGAGTTCTTTGCGTGTCATATTGAATAATTCCTCTTTTTTTATATTTTTAATTAAATATTCACTTTTATGTTGCTTTTTTAATATTTATTTGTTATACTGCTGCAATGAATAATTTATTATTTATTATAAATAACATGAATTATTCATTATAAATCCAATAATGATCTAAAGGATCGTCTATTCTGTTTTAACATAAAAATAGTTCAACATACAAAAAATGAATTTATTTGATACTCAATTATATCCTACATTTTTTAGTGAAACCAAAAAATAAATCATTTATATATATTTATTATAACTCTTAGCATTGTAAATATTTCAAGGAGTATTGATGAAAATTTCAACCACAATTCTTATGGCTTTAACTCTCTCACTGATCATGCTAGGCGCTTGTATTATTGGTCTTTCTTACATAAATACAAAAAAAAATACCGAAACCTTTTTGCATGAATATGGGAAAAGTGCTTACTCATTTCATGCAAATGAACTTAAAAACATTATGGACATGATGCAACAAACTGCCCATGCAATCTATAAAGCTGAAAAAGCCAAGGGTACCTCAGACGACAAGATCAAGGAAGCAATCTTAGAAAAATTTGACACATTACGCTTTTTTGATGATAAAAGTGGTTATCTCTTTGTCTATAAATCAGATGGAGTTGCTGTTTTAATGCCAACCAATAAAATGCTTGAAGGTAAGAACTTGATTGATCTTAAAGATAGTAATGGTGTGATGATCATTAAAGAGTTGATTGAAGTAGCTAAAAACGGTGGAGGGCTTGTCAAATACAACTTCCCAAAAGTCAAAGATGGTAAGCCACTTCCAAAATTCTCTTATGCAGTACCTTTTGAGCCTTATAACTGGACTATAGGTACGGGTATCTATGTCGATACTGTACAAGAGAATATTGCGAGTATTCAAAAACAGACTGATACAAACGTCAAAGAGCAAATTCAATATTTTCTGTTTATTTCAACTATCTTAATTGCTCTTAGCATCGGACTAACTATGTTCTTTATTAAAAAAATGGTATCGGCCCCTATTAACAATCTCATTCAAAGAGCCGATAACCTTTCCAGTGGCGATGGCGATCTTACCCGAAAACTTGAAGTCATAGGCAATGATGAGATAGCCATTGCCAGCCGTAGCATTAATCGCTTTATTGAAAAAGTACGTGTTTTAATCAGTGAGGCTAAAAACCTCTCCAATGAAAACTCATCCATTGCGCATGAACTCTCCTCAACTTCCTTACAAGTGGGTCGTGCCGTGGAAACATCTATGCAAATTGTGAGCAATACTACCCATAAAGCAACGTCACTCAAAACAGAGATGAGTTATGGTATTGATGAAGCAAAAGATGCCAAAGAAGAGTTACTTAAAGCCAATAACTTTTTAAAAGAAGCGAATAGCGCTATTCTTACGCTTACTCATGAAATTCAAGAGAGTGCCACCACAGAAATTGAACTTGCCCATAAAATTCAACAATTAAGTACTGATGCTGAACAAGTTAAAGAAATATTAGTCGTAATCGGAGATATTGCCGATCAAACCAATTTGCTTGCTCTTAATGCGGCTATTGAAGCTGCAAGGGCTGGTGAACATGGTCGAGGCTTTGCGGTTGTTGCTGATGAAGTAAGAAAATTAGCAGAACGTACCCAAAAAAGTTTACAAGAGATCAATGCCACCATCAATGTTATTGTTCAAGCCATTGTAGATAGTAGCGATACAATGACAATAAACTCCAAAAAAGTGGAGTCTTTAGCAGTTACAGCAAATGAGGTAGAGACAAAAATCAATACTTTACTTAATGTTATGGACACAGCAACAAATGTCTCAGATAAAACAGTTGAAAATTATCTTCATACAGGAAATAATATTAGCTTAATGATTGGCGATATTTCTCAAATCAATGATATTTCAAGTGAAAATGCTAGAAGTGTAGAAGAGATCGCTGGCGCTGCTGAACATCTCAATAAAATGACCGAAATGCTTAATCTCAAACTCTCTGAGTTTAAAACCTGATGAATCTTTACATGTAAAGGATTTGGCTACTTTACCAAATCCTGATACTCGTGTTTAAAGTGCTGAACTTTAGGCGAGACCACAAACATACAATAGCCATGACTTGGGTTATTTTTGAAATAATCTTGATGGTACGCTTCAGCTTTATAAAATGTCTCTAAAGGCTTCACTTCTGTCACAATCGGTTTGGTAAATTTGTTTGAAAACTCTTTGATTGAAGTCTCAGCTTTTTCTTTTTGCGCTTCATTATGGTAAAAAATGACAGAGCGGTACTGCGTTCCTACATCATTTCCTTGACGATTAAGCGTAGTTGGGTCATGAATAAGCCAAAAGATTTTGAGCAACGCTTCATACGAAATAATGGTTGGATCAAAGGTGATTTGCACCACTTCAGCATGACCTGTTGTACCGCTACAAACCTGCTCGTATGTGGGGTTTGTGCTCGCACCCCCTGCGTAACCGCTTACCGCATCTAAAACGCCGCGTGTCTCTTCAAAAACAGCCTCCAAACACCAAAAACATCCACCACCTAGTGTTGCAACTTCTTTTGTCATAGGATTCTCCTTCGCATCAAGATAACTGCTAAGTATCAAAAGAATAAAATTTAAAAAAAGTGTTTTTTTCATACTCAACTCCTTTATTAGATGATTATAACATGCGTATATAAAACCCATTCTATGCCGTTTAGAGTAATCTATTTATGTTATAATAAACAAAAAAATAGGGTGTACGCAATGAAAAGAGAACCCTCACTGCATGTAACTCAAAATGAAGATCATTTTAGTGTTGCATTGCGGGGTGTTTGGGTCAAAGAATCGATTCAAAAACTCGAACTTGCATTAAAGACACTTACATGTAAACCTAAAGCTTTCTATACCTTTGATCTCTCGGGGATTAAAGATTTTGACACGCATGGAATTATGCTAATTTTGCACCATGTGAAACAGCTCGAAGCAATGCAGTGCAATGTTTCGACCATTGGGGCTAACGAATCCTTATCAAAACTTTTTAACATCTGCGAAATGCACTATCCAAAAGAAAAAGCTCCTGAGTCTAAAGAAATTTTTATTCTTTCTTTCCTTGAAAATGTGGGAAGAGATGTCTTTGAGGGCTATAAAACACTTTCTTGTTTTTTTGCTTTTACGGGAGAGCTTGCTCATTTTTCGCTTGCTGCATTTCTCAAGCCCCATACGATTCGTCTCAAAGCAATGTTTTACCATGTTGAGCAAAGCGGTGCTGGAGCTATTCCTATTATTTTACTCACTTCTTTTTTGATCGGTATTGTCATCGCATACCAAGGTGCAACCCAGCTTGAAAAATTTGGTGCCAATATTTTTATTGTCGAAATGGTTACCATCTCCGCCGTACGTGAGCTAGCGCCTTTGCTAGCAGCGATTGTTATAGCAGGACGAAGTGCCTCTGCTTACACGGCACAAATTGGTGTCATGAAGATCACTGATGAAGTAGATGCTATGAGTTCTATGGGATTTTCACCCTGGAATTTTCTAGTACTCCCCCGCCTTTTTGCACTTATTATCTCATTGCCTCTTTTAGTCTTCTTTGCTGACATTGTCTCTGTTTTTGGGGGTATGGTCATTGCTGCAACCAAACTTGATGTGAGCTTTGTTGAATTTATTGACCGTATCAAACAAACCGTTGCACTAAAGCATCTTGTGATTGGACTCATTAAAGCGCCTATTTTTGGTTGTATTATCGCAACTATTGGTTGTTTTCGTGGTTTTCAGATCGATAGCAGCACGGAGAGTGTTGGAAAATACACCACTATCAGCGTTGTAAATGCTATTTTTTGGGTTATTGCGATGGATGCCATTATCTCAGTCTTATTGACGGAGCTTGGGCTATGAAAAACCACGTTATTATTGAAGCTAGAAATATTGTCACCCGTTTTGGTAAACATGTTATACACGACGGGGTTAGTTTTAAAATTCACAAAGGCGAAATTTTTGGACTTTTAGGCGGTAGTGGTAGTGGCAAAACAACATTACTTCGCGAAATGATCATGCTCCAAAGAACCAGTGATGGACAGATGCTTGTCTTAGGCACCAATGTGATGACATCTTCTCAAAAGATATCCCAAAAATTGAGGCAGAAATGGGGTGTTCTTTTCCAATTTGGTGCTCTTTTTACCTCTTTGACTATTCTTGAAAATATCACCATTGCGATGAAAGAGTATACCAATCTTCCCGATTGGCTTATTGTTGAGTCAGCGTTAATGAAACTCTCTATGGTAGGTCTCCCTCCTAAAGTCGCTTCCATGTACCCCTCTGAATTGAGTGGCGGTATGAAAAAAAGAGCTGGTCTTGCACGTGCACTTGCACTTGATCCCAAATTACTTTTTTTAGATGAGCCAACTTCTGGACTTGATCCACAAAGTGCGAGAGCCTTTGATGCGCTTATTGTTACTTTGCGCGATACTCTGGGTATCACTGTTGTTATGGTGACCCACGATAAAGATACCATTGCCAATGTATTAGATCGTTTTGTCATTTTAGGCAATAAAAAAGTAATGTTCGAAGGCAATATGGAGCTTTTAAAGCAAACAACGAATGAAGAGTTGAAAAAATTTTTAAATTGAGGCTGAAATGGAAAATAGGTTAAGTTATATTTTGGTAGGTGCATTTATTTTTGTGCTACTTATTGGAGGTGTGCTTTCGATTCTTTGGCTGGGAAACTACTCCGATAAAGGAACTTTCAAATTTTACAAAGTAGCTACCAAAGAGTCTGTTTCTGGGCTCAATGATAAAGCCCCCGTAAAGCTTCGTGGTGTCCAAATCGGTGAAGTGCGTAGTATTACCATCAATCCTGATAATGGTGAAGAAGTTTTAGTTACCATACGTGTTCAAGATAATGCTCCTATTAAAGAAGATACCTATGCCATCATCGAAGCACAGGGAATTACTGGTCTTAGTTTTATTCAGCTTCAAGGCGGAACCAACGAGGCAAAAGATCTTAAAACAAGCAACAAAGCAGAAGAATATGGGCTTATTTATTCACGCCCATCCACTTTTTCAAGACTCGATAAAACCATCACCTCGTTGAGTGCAAAAGCAGAGATGATTTTCGAGAGAGCTGAAAATATCATGAGTGCGAAAAATGTTAGAAACCTTGAAATTATCATCGAAAATAGTGCCAAAATAGCAGAATCCACAAATAAAACAATGGCTAATCTTGAAGCACAAAACAAAGAGATCAATCAATTGCTTAAAGAAGCAACAGCGGCGGCTACGGGTGTTAAAGAGATGTCGCATTCTTTTACCTCGGCTATCGACAATACAGGCATTGATACGATGAATAAAGTACGAGAAGCCGCTCAAAATGTGACAACCGTTATGGGAGGGCTCAATCAAAAGATCGAAAAAGGCTCTTTCGATATTGATATTTTGGTGAAAGAGAACTTAATGCCTCTTCAACAAACACTTCAAGAATTACATGTATTGGTAAATGAAACGAAAGATTTAGTCAGTAACCTCAAAGATAGCCCAAGTGATCTTCTTTTTAAAGAAGAGACCATCAAACCAGCACCTAATGAACGCTAAAGGAAAAAAGATGAAACACATTATCCTCGCCATTTTGACACTTTTACTACTAAGCGGTTGCGGCGTTAAAGAAACCTCTTTAAAACCCTACAACTACACACTAGAGCCAATGCTCAAATTGGAGTCTTTTACAGTACACAACAACGATGTGCTTAAAGTTGCCTACATTGACGCGCCTAGTGGCTTAAACACGCGCTCTATTGTTTATAAAAAAGATGGTGCAATGCAACCTTATAAATATGGCACATGGAGTGAAACACCTCCTTTGAAACTGCAATACCTTATCACGGAAGCATTGCAAGATCAACACCACTTTGAATCTGTCATTTCAGGCACTTCTATGGCAGCCAATAATTTGGTGTTAGAGCCTGTGCTTCAAAATTTTGAAGAGGTATTTCGAGAAGATGGAACATCCTATGTACATGTTAACCTTCGTTTTCGCCTTATTGAAATCAAAACAGGAGAAGTGTTAGGAAGCATTAAACTCTCATCGAAAAAAGATGTCACCAATACCAATGGGGCAGCAGGATGCGTTGAAGCCTTTAATCTTGCAACAGCCGATGTTATCAAAAGCCTCTCTATTTGGATCAATGGGGTTCGCAAGTAGCAATGAAAAAAATATTCTTTGTCTGTTTGATAACGCTTGGCTTTTTGTTTGCTAAAACAGATTTTAGCGAAATGAGCACGGAAGAGCTTGTAGCCCTTATTGGCTATATTGATCCGCCCAAAGAAGAGCGTTTTTATGAAGAACTTGACAAGCGTGTAGTGACCATGAGCGAAGAGCAAAAAGCACTTTATGAAGACGATAAGAAAAGAAGAGACAATGCCAAAGAGTAAACTTCTTCTTTTGGAAGATGACACCAATCTGAGCGAAACAGTATGTGAGTTTCTAGAGTCCAAAGGTTATCATGTCACACCTGTATATGATGGAGAAGCGGCAGAAGAGCTCATTTATGAGCATCAATTTGATCTTTTTTTAATGGATGTCAATGTTCCTTCTTTAAACGGATTTACGCTTCTCTCCAGAGTCCGTAAGGAGGGAAACACGACTCCAGCGATCTTTTTGACTTCACTGAATGCCATCGAAGATTTGGAGCATGGCTATGAGAGTGGTTGTGATGATTATTTACGCAAACCGTTTGCCCTTAAAGAGCTTCTTTTTCGTATTGAAACCATTTTGAAACGTGAGTTTTTTCATACTCAAACCCCTAAAATACGTATTGATGAAGGTATAGAATATGACTCACTGGGTAACCAGTTGTTAGTGCACAACAAAGCGGTACAACTTCAAAATAAAGAGGCAAAGCTACTTAAACTTTTTTTACAAAAGAAAAATGAAATTATTAGTCATGAAATGATTATGGTACATTTATGGGAGTATGACGAACAAGGCAGTGACGATACCCTTCGCACTTACATTAAAAATCTTCGTAAAATTATGGGGAAGGAACGCATTGTTAGCATTAAAAAATTGGGATATAAATTTACGCTCGCGTGAGAAAAAAACACTTCGGTCGTTTCTGTTTCTCTACGCCTTTTTAACACTGCTGATTTTAGCCTTTGTGGCATTTTTGTACTATGGGCTAGAGCGTGATTTGATGCTTCAAAATCAAAGAGAAGCACTCTCAAATCTCACCAACGAGCAAATCGCACGCCTAAAATCTTTACATGTAAACTTTGAAAAAGAACGGACATACCCTAGAGATGAGCGTTTTAATTCTGCCATTTATGACAGTAGCCTCAAACAAATCTTCTCAACACTCAGCACGACTAAAGTCAATCTCTATGAAGATATATACCTCAAAAAAAATCATATTTATTTTATTAAAGAGCTAGAGTCCTATTATTTGGGGGCTCGTTACATCGTTATTGAAGTTGATGCTCCTCCTTCTTGGGATAAAAAAGTTTTTCGAAAACTTTTAGTTTATGGCGCTATCATTTTTGGTATTTTAGTTGTTATCGGTTATTTTTTACTAGGTCTCCTCCTTCGCCCAATGAGAGATACTATTAATCTTCTAGATCGCTTTATCAAAGACACAACGCATGAACTTAACACGCCTGTAAATGCCATTCTTACCAATATTGAAATGATCGATCTTGCAACGCTGGATGAAAGCTTGGCAAAAAAAATCAAACGTATTACCATCGCATCTAAAACAATTTCTAATCTCTATGATGATCTCACCTATCTCGTCCTCTCACATCATATCATCTCTCACGATGAAGAAGTTGATCTTAAAGTTCTCATTGAAGAGAGATTGGAGTACTTTTCACTTCTGATTGAGTCCAAAAAAATTACCTTAACGTCTGCACTTGAAGAAAATATTTTTTTGATGATAGACCGAAAGAAAATCGCCAAATTGATCGATAACATTCTCTCAAACGCTATCAAGTACAATAAAATAGGTGGAACGATTCATGTGCTTTTAACGCCTGAGCAGATTGAAATCAGTGATAGTGGCAGAGGCATTGAAACCAAGAAAATCAACCAAGTTTTTGAGCGTTATGTAAGATTTGACCGCAGTGTTGGAGGTTTTGGGATAGGACTTAGTATTGTTGCAGCCATTGCCAAAGAATATGGCTTACATGTAAAGATTGACTCCAAACTAAGTGAAGGAACAACAGTGAGGATTTCATGGTAAAAAAATGGCTTATTTTAATGACCTTAGTCTCTTGTTTGTGTGCAAAAACGGGCGTATATGAAAAACATTGTATTCCTTGCCATGAAGATATGGCGGTTAAGATTGACAAATTTTTCTACCGTTATTTACTCAAATACAGCAGTGAAATGGATGTTAAGAATGCCATGAGTAAGTATCTTAAAAATCCAAAAGCAGAAAATTCTATTTTAGTGGATGGGCTTCTGAACCGTTTTGGTGTAAAGAAAAAAACAACATTGAGCGATGCGGAACTGAAAGAAGCACTTGATACCTATTGGGAGCAATACAAAGTTTTTGATAAATTAAAATAATTACTTTTTTATTTCACAATAAATTCACTTTTAATCTATATAATTATCCTATCATTTACATAAGGAGTTACGATGAAAAAGGTATTGTTTTTAGCAAGTCTTGTATGTGCTACTTCTATTTTTGCTGCGGATGGAGAGACTCTCTTTAAAACCTGTGCAACTTGTCACGGAGCAAAAGCAGAAAAAGCGGCACTTAACAAATCACAAATCATTGCTGGTTGGGATGCTGCAAAAATTACAGCAGCACTTGAAGGTTACAAAGCAGGTACTTATGGTGGTCCATTGAAAGGTACCATGACAGCTCAAGTCAAAAATCTTAGTGCTGATGATGTTAAAGCTCTCGCTCAATATATCTCAACAATCAAATAGTCTTATGTTACGGGGAGAGTCACTCTCCCCCTTTTCTTTACAAAAACAGAACCTATCTACAATTGAGGCATCCCATTTCGCTTAGCCTTGTGACGCCTGCTTTTTGACCTCTTTTCTTTTTACATGTAAAATAAATTCCGTGTAGCCATTGGGCTGCTTTTTTCCTTTAAAGACAAGATCCAATGCGGCTCGAAAAGCGATACTCTTCTCAAAATGAGGTGACATCGGACGATAATGTTTATCGTGATTATTTTGTTTATCTACCACAACCGCCATCTTTTCAAACGCATTTTTCACCTCTTCATGTGTTACGATGCCATGATGTAACCAGTTTGCAAGGTGTTGACTTGAAATTCTCAGCGTTGCTCTATCTTCCATAAGCTCCACATTGTTAATATCAGGCACTTTAGAACACCCTATTCCTTGATCTACCCAACGTACGACATATCCTAAAATGCTCTGTATATTGTTTTCAATCTCTTGCGTAATCTCTTCTTTGCTTAATGAGCCATGTAATATTGGAGGTGTCAAAATGGCATCAAGACTCGCCTGAGGACGCTTTGCAATCTCTTGGAGTACCTTTTGAACATCAATGTAATGATAATGCAATGCATGCAGTGTAGCCGCTGTTGGTGATGGCACCCAAGCTGTTGTTGCACCCGCTTTTGGATGCGCAATTTTAAGCTCAACCATCTTTTTCATCAAATCAGGCATCGTCCACATCCCTTTGCCAATTTGAGCTTTATCTTTAAATCCCATACTCAAGCCAACATCAACATTGTGATCTTCGTAGGCTTTCAACCAAGCCTCTTTTTTCATTGACTCTTTGGGCACAACAGCACCTAATTCCATACAGGAATGAATCTCATCTCCCGTTCGATCTAAAAAGCCTGTATTAATAAAAAAGACCCGCTCTTTTGCTTGTGAAATCGCTGCTTCAAGATTAATCGTTGTACGTCTCTCTTCGTCCATAAGCCCCATTTTAATCGTATATCGTGGTAATGCTAAGACATCCTCGACGCGCCCAAAAAGAGTGTTGATAAAAGCTATCTCTTCAGGACCATGGCATTTTGGTTTGACAATATAGACACTTCCGTTGACGCTATTGCGAATACCCTCTGTTTTTTGGAGATCGTGCATGGCACAAAGTGTTGTAACAAAAGCATCTAAAAACCCCTCTGGAATCGCTTCATCTTTACATGTAACAGCATCTGTGTACATGTGTATACCCACATTCCGGATCAATAAAAGCACGCGTCCTTTTAAGGTAATCCTTTCGCCCTTTCGTGAGGTAAATGTTTTATCAGGGTTTAGTTTTCGATGAATCGTTTTGCCTTTATTCTCAAAAGTAGCAGATAAATCACCCCTCATCAATCCATTCCAATTTCGATAAATGGCTATTTTATCTTCTGCATCCACTGCCGCTACAGAATCTTCACAATCTTGTATGGCACTGAGTGCTGATTCGATAATAACGTCTTTAAGACCTGAGGGATGGCTCTTTCCTATAAGGCTTTGTTTATCGATTTGAATCTCTACATGCAAACCGTTGTTTTTGAGCAAAAGAGAGCTTATTTCATTCTCATGAAAGTTATACCCTGCAAACTTCTCAGGCTGTAGTAATACCACCGTTTCACGATTGGCGAGGATGGCATAAAGTTTGTGATCTTGAATCGTAAAGCCATGAACATCTGCGTATGAGTGTTCTTGAAGTGGTGCGACCTGATCTAAAAAAGCAAAAGCGAGCTCAAATACTTTCGCCCCGCGTGCTGGATTGTACTGCTCTTTTTTTTCATAAGGCGCTACCTCATCTATCATATCTGTCCCGTAAAACACATCAAACAGACTGCCCCATCTTGCATTTGCCGCATTGAGCGCGTAACGGGCATTATCGGCTGGAACGACCAGTTGTGGGGCTGCTACCTCTGAAATTTCAGGATCTACATGTAACGTTCCAATAGTCTCTGTTTGAGGTACTTCTACCAAATAACCTATTTGTTTGAGAAAATGTTGATGTTCTTCGGGTGTAAAAGATGTTGTCCGGTGGGCTAAATACCAAGCATCAAGTTTCTCTTGAAAAGCATCACGCTTGTCCAAAAGCATTTTATTAATCGGTGCAAGTTCATGAAGTGTTTTTTCAAATCCATTCCAAAAATGCTCAACACTTATGCCTGTTTGAGGTATTGCCTCTTTAGAGATAAAATCATACAAAGCGGCATTAATTTTAAGTGATCCATAGCTGATTGTTTGTGACATGCGAAAGCTCCTTTTGAATTTTGTTAGACTTTTTAAATATATTATACAAAAAGTCTAACAAATTGGTATGATAAGAGCCTGATTTTTTTAAAGAAGTTTTGAGTTTTAAAAGAAAATACGCATAAGACAAAATCCCCACACAACAACAAAAATAACAATGCTTAAAAAGACAACCGCACTGCCCGCGTCTTTGGCGCGTCCTGCCATTTCATGGTATTCTAAAGTAACCAAGTCCGTCACACGCTCAATAGCGCTGTTCATTGCCTCAGCTAAAGGCATCCCCATAAGTGCAATAAACATGAGGAGTTTATAAGAAAGCTCTAATGGCACTAAAAAAATAACGGGTAATAGACACAAAACAATCACAAGTTCTACACGAAATGAGGTCTCATTGGCGATAATATCGCGTAATCCTTTAAGCGCATAGGTTGTATTTTTAAAAAAATGGTATCTAGGTTGGTTTCTCACACTAAGCCTTTATTTTTTTTGGTATGTTAGTATATCTTTTGTCGAATCATAGAGTGCTGTTTGCACACCCATTACGCCCAAAATAGTATGAAAAAGATTATCATGTGAGTAATCTTGTGATGCTCTTTTCATAAGAGATGCTATATCGATGCGCTCTTTGCTTTTATGTCCAAACCACATAAGTGCTCCAACATGCGTCTGCTCATCAGGTGCCATAAAGTAAGGAATCCCATGCAAATAAAGTCCTTTTTCACCCAAAGATTCACCGTGATCCGCCATATAAATCATGGCTGTTTGGAAATTTTGGTCATTCTGCTTTAAAAAAGCGATGGTTTTTGAGAGAAAATAGTCGGTGTACAAAATAGCATTATCATACGCATTACCAATCTCTTCAGAGCTGCATTTTTCAACTTGATTGGTTTGACACGTCGGTGTAAATTTTTCAAAAGCTTTAGGATAACGCTTATAATACGCAGGTCCATGGTTACCCATCTGATGAAGCACGATGAGGATATCGCCTTTTTGCGCATTCACATACTCCTGAAGCCCTACAAGCATTCCTTCATCACGGCACTCATCTTCGCACATGGTATTGTTTTGGCTCAGTTTATAATCTTGATATTCCACGCGTAATGCAACTCCTTTGGAATCAGAGTTGTTGTCACGCCATAAGATACTTGATCCACTGTGCTTGAGTACATCAATGACATTTTCACGTGCTTTTGCCTCTTTATCGGTGTAGTTTTTACGATCTAAGCCTGAAAACATACAAGGTACCGAAATGGCTGTTGAGGTTCCACACGAATAGAGATTGGAAAAATTGATAATGTCTTCTTTTTGCAATAAAGGATTTGTTTGTCTTTCATACCCATTGAGTGAAAAACGATTTGCACGGGCTGCTTCTCCCACAACGACAATTGTTAGTTTTCGTGTGCCATCTTCTGATTTTTTAGCATCCAATCCAATTTGTTTTAGTGTTGCCTCTTTTTTATAAAAACTGTTATAAACATAATAACCCACAGAGTAGAGACAATACGTCGGATTGGTATAGTAACGAAGCGATTTATGTTCTCTAAAAAATGAGGTGTAAAAGCGATTAAAGGCAAAAAGCATCACCGCAATCAGTATCAGTGCGATACCTATACTTTTTACTTTCCCAAAAACCTCTTCTTTAAAGCTTCCATAAGCGACAGGTACGCGATAAATCATAAAAGAAGGAAGTATGCCCAAAAAGAAGAAATATCCTAAAAGCTTCATATTAATAAGATCCATTGACTCATTAATGTTTGTTTCCACAGCATTTTGAATCATCGTATCATCAAGAATGACATTGTAAGTATTCATAAAATAATTGGTCAAAGAAGCGATCAAAACCAATGCGATTAACAAAGGTTTGAGCGTATAACGAGCGCTTAACAGTGTCACTAACACGGTTATAATAGCCGCTAACACGATGCCTAAAGAGAGAAGAAATCCAACATTTGAAGCTGAAAATTCATATACGCTCATGACATGCTTAAAAAAAGAGAGGTTATCAAAGAGTACCAAGAAAAGCGCTACGATTACGACAAATCTTGTACTGGTTATTTTAAATTGCATTTATTCTCACTTGCAGTTTCTTTTTACATGTAAAGTATAGTTTAGTTTTTTAAACAGATGTTCCGAGCAAGATACCATTTAACAATTGCCATCGTCGAATAGCTCATTTCACGCTGTTCAAAAGGGATGGAGCAAATACGCATCTTAGAGCTTACCACACCACTGACAAGTGTGAGAAAAAGAAAAAAAGCGATGCCTATCCAAATATTATAGACATACCCTATCCACAAACCCACAATGGTCGGCGTAAAGGTCAATGCTCCATAAACAGTAAACATCGCTACACGACACCAAAATCCTCTGATCTTAGGAACAATTTCAATAATCGGTGGAATGTGATCCATGGTTATTTAAGATTGGTAAAGTTGACTGGAAAATCGAAATCGCATCCGCGAATGGCTTTGATAGCCTCTTGTAAGTCATCAATTGCCTTACCCTCAACTCTTACAACATGACCACGAATCGAAGCTTGCACTTTGAGTTTAAGATCTTTAATCTCTTTAACAATCTTTTTCGCATCATCACTGGAGATCGCATCCACAATACTCACAGTTACTTTGGTTTTATTGCCACCGGCTACTTCACGTTTTGTCTCTTTGAGTGCTTTAGAAGAAATATCTCGCTTAATGGCTTCCGAAATTAACGCCTCTACCATTGCATCAGCCTTACTGTCTGTTGTGGTTACAAGTGTGACAGTTTTTGCTTTCTCATTGTGATCAAACTCACACGTAATGCCTTTAAAATCCCATCGATTGGTGATGACTTTTTTAGCTTGCTCATAAGCATCTTTAAATTTTTGCTTATCAATCTCTGCACTAATGTCAAAACTATGCTCTTTTGCCATACATTCTCCTTATTGTCTTAGAAATTCTTTGATATTTTCACCTACAAGTCGCATCAATTCCCTCCTTGCCTCCACACTCGCCCATGCAATATGAGGCGTAATGATAAGACGTTCAGGATGCTTTACATGTAAAAGCGGATGATTCTCTACCATTGGCTCAACCGCCAATACATCTAGCCCTACATAAATCTCTTTAGCATCAATAACTTCACGTAAATCATCTTCATTCACGATGCCACCACGACCTACATTGACTAAAATAGCACCTTTTTTCGTAAGGGTTAACTGCTCTTTATCAATCAAGTTTTTTGTATTTTCATTGAGTGGTGCATGAATCGAAATAACATCGCACGTTTGCATCATGGCTTCAAGACTCACACGCTCAAAACGATTGTCACTATTGGCGCCGCTGGTCGAATAATAAACCACATTTGCCCCAAATGCCGAAGCAATTTTTGCAACCTCTTTTCCTATTGCACCAAAACCAACAATTCCCCAACGTTTACCTTTAAGCTCCCAAAATGGACGGTCAATATGCGTATACATTGGACTTTGACACCAAGCGCCTGATGTGACAAACGAATCATAATAACGACAATGCCCCAAAAGATTAAGTACGAGCATCAAAGTCGTTTGTGCCACGGATGCAGTCGAATAACCCGCAACATTTTTAACCACAATGCCTTTTTGCTTCGCGTACTCCAAATCAACGTTATTCGTTCCCGTAGCGGTAATGCAAATTAGCCCTAAATTTGGGCATGCGTCCATCACATCCTTGTCAATTAACACTTTATTGGTTAAAACAATCTTCGCATCGCCAATATGCTCTACTCTTTGCTCTAAAACCGTTGTTTCAAAGGTTTCAAATTCCCCAAACTGCTTGAAAAGAGTTAAGTCTGCATCATCGCCTAATGTCTTAGCATCTAAAAAAACAATTTTCATTGTTTAGTCCTTTATGCGGTGTCCCACAAATTTTGAGAAGTTCTCCATAATAAGCCCTCCTCTTCTAAAACCAAGTCCACATCCCTCATAAGCAAAGAAAACGCCTGCTTGGTATGATTGACCCTCGCTATCTCTTGGAAGCTCTGCATACGCTTGGTAAATGGGTTTAAAGTTACCATATTCACCCTCTGTTTTTGCCATGACAGACATGTCACTGTCGTAAATAATAGTATTTGCACCTTCTCGTCCAAAGGCTCTTTTTTCAACCTGTTTTTTACCCTTTAGTGGATCAAATGAGGTTTCCAAAAGTAAAGGATGGTTAGGGAAAAGATCCCATAAAACTTTCATAAACGCTTTACTTTGAAACAGAAGCGTATAGGCAGGGTTTAAAATGATCGCCTTTTGCTCACGAACAATCTCATCTAGAAGCAGTGCCAAATCACCCTCTTCGATAGCGATATTTTCCCAAGGAACTAGCTTGAACCAATATTCAAAGTTCTCATCTCCTTTAAAAATACCCTCGCTCCCACTAAATCCAACCTTATCGACATAAGCAAAATCAGTGTGAAAACCTGCTTCATTCGCAGCTGTCTGAAGAAGTCTGGTCGTATTTTCATCTTCGATATTTCCGCGAATGGAAGAGAAAAGGATTTTCCATCCCTCATAATATTCGGCAAAATCTTCTGGGTTGCCACCAAGTACCACCAAGCGTTTGAAGTTCTCTTTGAGCGCTTCAAAAACGGTATTAAACTGTTTAGCTTCATCCATGCCATTGGCTTTAAGCATTGCCCATTGAATAATCGCTGTTTCATACAATGATGTTGGTGTATCGGCATTGAATTCTATGAGCTTAATGGGTTTGCCATCCACGCCACCCGCAAAATCAAAACGTCCATACAGATGCCAATGCACATCATTCGACCATGAGTTTTTAATCAATTCTACAAGATTAAACGGAATATTAAGCTCATGAAACAGATTGTTGTCAATGACATATTGACCGGCTTCCGCAAACATATCATAAAGTTCATTGGCAGCGGCATAATAAGCTTCTACCTCATCATTACTCACAAGCACTAACTCATCCGCTACATAAGATGTCTGATCAGCATCGGTATGCCAATAAAATCCGATAGACTCTAAAAACTCTTTACTTAACGGTTTAATTTTTTCTACATGTAACATCATTAACTTCCTGAACTTGGGGGTACGCTTGAACTCGAAGTGCCACTTCCGGAACTACTACTTCCTGAGCTTGAACCAAAAAATCCACTGCTTTTAGTTGTACTGCTTGTGCTCGAAGTGGACATTGGCTTATTAAAACTGGTCGTACTGCGAGAATAGGCTTGCGGGCTTGAATAATTGGTCGCTCTTTGATTTTGATATGTTGGGTTATTAAAAAGCTTTCCACCAATCCAACTACCAATCATAGCACCTGCAATACTGGAGAGAAGAATGCCCCCTAGTCCCATCTGTCCAGAACTCATGTTCGGATTGGTTAAAGGTGATGTGTTATTGTCGATCTTTTTTGCCTCTTCTTGTACCAAAGCATCAATTTCGGTTTGTGTTAAAATACGCTCGCTACCATCGGGTTTTCTTACAATAACACGTGTTGTTGAACTTGGGTACTCTTCCGCTATTTTGTACTCCCCTGGAGCGATTTCATCCACAATAACCAGAGCACCTTGTGTTTTTGCCGCATCAGCAAGAGCGTTTTTATTCCCCTCTTTTTGATCACAGCCTTGCATACTAACAATGACCATCACGCCGATACCACCAGCAATCATATAATCTGAAATTTTACGAATATAGCGCATGATCTTTTATTCTCCTAGAATCTCTTTAAGTTTTTTCCCTTTTTTGATAAAAAGCTTGCCATTTTTATCCATGACGTCATTTAACTGCCCTACTTTTTTACCAATTTTATCGCTGATATGTTGTTTCTCTTTTTTAGAAAACCCTTTTTCTTTGAGATAACTTCTTAAATCTCTCCAGTCACTGTAAGATTCAAACATATCATCAACGACCCTATTATCATCCTCTTCATCTAAAACATCTGCTTCTTCAAATGAAAAAGGTGTGGGTGAAGATGTAGCATGTGAAGGAGTAATGGATGCGGGTGCGTTAGTCGATGTTACTGTCTCATTTCCCGTATGCGTGATTTGTCGATTAGCTAAGGTAAGAATCGCTTTGAGTTGCTCATCGCGCTCTTTGTAGATCATCTCTATCTTTTCTTTCGATTCAATCAAAAGACGTTCTTTATCAGCGATAAGGCGCTCTTTATCGGCTTCGAGTTTTTCATTTTTCAGTTTCATCTCTTCGAGTTGCACTTTGAGTAACTCTACATAGGCACTCTCTGTAGGGCTTTCTATCTTGCGTATAGATGGTCCTTCTTTGAGGCTACTTTTTGTTAGTAAAATGTACTTCACGCCATTTTCAATAACACTTTGCAGAGAGCCTCTTCGCAAACGATTATAGATAGCCTCTTTGCTCACGCCTAAAAGCTTTGCCGCCTCAATAACAGTTAGTTTTTTATCCATCTTGTGACCCTTTGCTAACGAAGAGAAATATATTTGCTCTTATGTTATCACAGCTTTGATTAGTTTATTTTGAGAAAATGTTTTTGAGGGGTTAAGAAGAGAAGCCAAGAAGCTAACTTCTTGGCTGTGTGTGTTAGAGTCTCGACTCGTAACGGCGAAGCATATAAAGTCTTTTCAACTGTTTTTTGCGAGCACTAATTTTATCTTTTTTGCGTTTTTCTGTTGCTGTTTCATAGAAACGTCTTGCACGCACTTCAGTTACAACTAGGTTACGATCAACTTGTTTTTTAAACTTTCTATACGCTTCGTCAAACGAATCGTTAGGATGTACTTTAATTCCTGGCATACTCTATCCACCACCTTTCTGATGAATTTAGGAGGGAATTGTATCTAACAAGCTTTACATGTAAGCTTAAAAAGCATGACTACTTGCGTTATTGCCACTTTTTTTATTTTACAATTGACGATAAAAATCAATTATCTCTTGACTTTATACGTCAATACGTGTATACTTTCGCTTAATTTTAATGATAAAAAGGTGACATTTTTATGAACATCGTCCTTTTAAAAAATAGAAATGATGATTTTCCAATCATTATTCAACAAAAGCAAATCTTAAAGTATGCCCACCATTACGATCTTAAAATTGATACCACAGAGATTGAAAACTCTGATCCTACACTTGAACTTGAGGAAAGAAAAGAATTCAAAGGCTTTTTGCGTTCACTTTCAAAAAATGACCATGTTATTATTTTTGACCTCTTTACCTTTTCAACTCACGTAGAAGAATTAGTCAAAATTTTTGAATGCTTGCTCACACGTTCTATATCCGTCCATATCGCTGATGCTAATGTATGTATTCATACTGACTCTAAACCTTTAGTACTTCTAGAACTTCTTGTCAAACAACGAGAACTCAATAAAAAGCTAGACAAAGAAAAAACGCAAGGTAGGCCTAAAGGTCGTATGTCAAAATCAAAATTTGATATTCACAGACCTTATATCATTGAACTTCTTGAAAACCGTACTTCAATCAGTGAAATTTCAAAAATCTTACATGTAAGCCGTACATCGCTGAAAGATTATGTCAATTCTAGAGGTCTTAAAGATCTTGTCAAAGCAAAAATTTTACTGCTTCAATCATCTAAAAAACCATCAGTAGTGTTAAAATCTCCAACTCCAAAAGAGTGTTCACTCATTAAACAGCCAATAGATCAAACAGAAGGAAGACACCATGAATTGTAATAGCGATTTATCAATTCAACCCACTTATTATCGGTTGAAACGCTATCTTAGTTTTGGCATCATTACGCTCATAGCACTAATTTTGCCATTTATATCCATAGAAGGAAAACACTTTTTCTTGCTCAGTTTTGACAAAAAACAGTTGCATCTTTTCTTTACAACTTTCGATATGCAAGAGCTCTACTTAATGCCCTTTGTCATCATGCTTTTCTTTTTGAGTATCTTTTTTATCACGACTCTTGGAGGTAGAGTTTGGTGCGGCTGGTCATGCCCCCAAACTATTTTTAGAGTTATTTTTCGTGATTTGATTCAAACAAAACTTTTGGGTATCCGAAAAAATATTAATAACAAACAGAAAGAACCTGAAGAAGGACAAATATTTAAACGTATTTTTGCACTTCTTATTTGGGCATGTTTAGCCCTTTTAGCAGCTTCTAATTTCCTATGGTATTTTATTCCGCCTGAAGACTTTTTTGTTTATCTCAAAGATCCTTTTGAAAACAGTGTTATGTATGGCTTTTTAATATGTATCACGTTATTTTTGATCTACGTTGTTACTTCTTTAAAAGAAAATTTTTGTGTCTATATTTGCCCGTATGCACGTATCCAATCAGCACTTTTTGATGAAAACACCATTCAAACAATCTATGATGAAAAGCGCGGTGGTAAAATTTACGATGCAAAAGGGCTTAAACTAAGCAATAAACCACCTTTAGCAACAGACGATTGTACAGGATGTGAAGCATGTGTGCGTGTATGTCCAACACATATTGATATTCGCAAAGGTATGCAATTAGAATGTATTAACTGCTTAGAGTGCGCTGATGCATGTACCCCTGTTATGGAAAAACTTGGCAAGCCTTCGTTGATTACATGGACAAGTTCTAACGCTGCTGAAAAAGACATCAAAACACAATATATCCGCTTTAGAACCGTTGCCTATGTCATTGCTTTAACCTTAGCACTTATTGGTCTTTTTGTTATGGGGACTAAGAAAGAGTATATGCTTTTAAATATCAACCGGACAAGTCAACTCTACAAAGTAGCAGATGATGGCAAAACGATTGAAAATGTCTATACCTTTTTATTTCAAAATACAGACTCTAAAGATCATCTTTACTATTTTGACATTTCAAATCAAGCCATTAAGATTGATAAACCAAGTGAGCCTTTCTTGCTCAAATCTGGCGAGAAACTTAAAAAAGTAGTCATTCTATCATCGGTACCTAAAGAGCTAAAAACTGAAGGTGAAGATATGCCTATTAGTATTAAAGCCTATGCTATCGATTTAAAAGAGAAAATTGTCGTTGAACGCAAAAGTATTTTTATTTATCCTAAAAAAAGTGATGTTCATCCCCAATAACTCACTCTTACGCGTAAGGGAATAAACTTTCCTTACGCGATCTTAACTCTTTTTTTCCCAAAATTTTTTTAATCTCAGGAGTATCCTATGATAACCTCTAGCCGTATTCAAAACTTTCCTATTATGATGTTTGCTATCGTTATGGGACTTTCAGGGCTCACCATCGTTTATCAAAAAGCTACTTTATGGCTTGGTTTCCCAAATATCATTGCAGCTTCTTTAGTACTTTTAGTCACCATTGTTTTTATAATAATTGTTACACTCTATGCAATGAAAATCATTTTTTTCTTCGAAGAAGTTAAACAAGAATTTGCCCACCCTATTCGGATCAATTTTTTTGCAGCAGCTTCTATCTCATTATTATTGCTTTCTATTATTTACCAAGATATACACATAGGTATATCTGCGTGTCTTTGGTATATGGGTGCTGGCTTACAAACATTTTTGACATTTTATACTATCCGCTTTTGGATTACTCAAAATATGGAAATTGTACATTCCAATCCAGCATGGTTTATTCCTATCGTAGGTAATGTTATTGCTCCTATTGGTGGAGAGCACTTTGCAAGTCCCGAAATACTCATTTACTTCTTTGCAGTAGGTATCTTTTTTTGGATTATTTTATTACCAATAATTGTCAATCGTATTATTTTTCATCATCAGCTTGCTCAGAAGTTTTTACCTACTCTTTTTATTTTAATAGCACCACCTGCCATTGGGGTTATCTCGTATCTTAAAATAACAGGCCATTTTGACCTCATGGCAAGTATACTGTACAGTTTAGGACTTTTCTTTACATTACTGTTGATTTTTATGGTAAAAAACTTTTTAAAACTACAATTTTTTATCTCGTGGTGGGCATTTACTTTTCCATTAGCAGCTATTACGATTGCTTCTCTTGTTGCTTTTCATGCTACACAAAAACTATTTTATAGCTATATTGCAACTCTTTTAATTGTAATAACAACTTCTGTTATTTGTTTTGTAGGATATAAAACACTTTGGTATATTTCTAAAAAAGAAATTTGTATCGCAGAGTAGGAAGTAGAGGAACTAGATGATGGTCTAGCCATCATCTAGTAATATTATTAAAGCGCTGCTTTTGCTTGTTTTACAACAGTTGCAAAGGCTTCAGGGTCATTCATCGCCATATCTGCAAGAATCTTTCTGTCTAAATCAATATTTGCTTTGTTTAGAGCGTTGATGAAGCGTGAATAGCTGATATCGTTAAGTCTGCATGCTGCGTTAATACGTGTGATCCAAAGTCTTCTAAAATCTCTTTTCTTTTGTCTTCTATCACGGAATGCATAAACTAAACTTCTCTCAATTTGCTCTTTCGCTTTTCTAAAGTGTTTTCTTCTTCCACTAAAGAAGCCTCTTGCCATCTTTAAAATTTTCTTGTGACGTCTTCTTCTGACGATACCTGTTTTTACTCTTGCCATGGTGTCTCCTTGACCAAATAAATCAATGTCGGTGTCCCACAAGGGAACTTGCCCTCATTACGAGGGGAACATTACATGTAGGGTGAATGACTCTTGTCAAAAACTCTTTTTAAATTACGCTTTACAAAGCATTAATTTAACGGACTTCTCATCACGTGCATCAACAGTCTTAGCAACTTTCAAACCACGCATTCTTTTCGTTGGTTTTTTAGTAAGAATATGACTTCTAAAGGCTGCGCCTCTTTTAATCTTGTTCTTACCAGCTCTAAAACGCTTGGCTGCGCCGCGTACCGTTTTCATTTTCGGCATGCTTACTCCTTGTATTTATTCTAAAATCTAATGAGGAAATATCCCCTCTAGCATTAGAAAACGGCTATAATAGCTTAATTTTCCTTAGAGGGGATTAAAATAGTGAAGATACCGACGAATTCAGGTTACTTTTTTGGAGTGACCAGCATATTAATATAGCGTCCTTCAAGCTTTGGAGTCTTTTCACGCTCAGCAATGTCTTCCAACATCGGCCATAGGCTCTCTAGAACCTGCTCACCAATCTCTGGATTAGACATCTCACGACCTTTTAGAAAAACTCTAAAACGGACATGTTTGCCCTCTTCCAAAAACTCTCTAGCATGCTTGACTTTATAGTTAATATCATTAGCAGCGATTTTTACAGAAAGCTTGATCTCTTTAATCTCAATGATTTTCTGATTTTTGCGTGCCTCTTTTAACTTCTTTTCTTGCTGGTACTTAAACTTGCCATAGTTCATAATTTTACAAACAGGTGGCTTTGCATCAGGTGCAATTAAAACGAGATCTAATCCTAGCTCATCTGCTTTCGCAAGAGCCTCATTTCTGGAAATGATGCCATATTGTGTACCATCATCGCCAACACATCTTACCTCAGATGCCCTGATTTCGTCGTTTAGTATAACGTCTTTGTCTTTACTCAAAAGTGTACCTCACTAAGTTTCTCCTTCATATTTGATATTAATGCTTCTTTTGTCAAATTATACTGTGTTCTCTCACGTCTATCTCTAACAGCAACACTTTGTTCTTCCACTTCTGCATCACCAATGACCAAAATCATTGGTACACGCATGGTTTCAGCGTTACGAATACGTTTATTAAGACTCTCATTTTTGGAAGAGATCTCAACATCAATACCCTCTGCCATTAACTCATTGGCTAATGTTTTTGCGTACGCTAAATGCGCATCTGAAATTGGAACAATTACGGCTTGAATTGGCGCAATAAAGAATGGAAACTCTCCAGAAGTATGCTCAATCAAAATACCAATAAAACGCTCAAATGAACCTAAAATTGCACGATGTAACATGACTGGACGCGCATGCTCATTATTCGCATCAACATAAGAAATATCAAAACGCTCAGGCAAGTTAAAGTCAACTTGAATAGTACCACATTGCCATTTACGTTTAAGGGCATCGGTAATTTTGATGTCGATTTTAGGACCATAAAACGCTCCACCACCTTCATCGATACCATAATGGATGCCATTCTCATCAAGAGCTTTTTTTAAGCCTTCGGTTGCTGCTTCCCAGTATTTTTCATCGCCGATTGATTTTTCAGGGCGTGTTGAAATTTCCATATCATACTTAAACCCAAAAGTTTTCATAATAGAATCGACAAAACTTAAAATTTCTAAAACATTCTCTTTAATTTGATCAGGTGTACAGAAAATATGCGCATCATCTTGTGTAAATTCACGCACACGGAAAAGTCCATGCAATACGCCACTTTTTTCATGTCGATGCACGACACCGTATTCAAAAAATTTAAGTGGTAAATCACGATAGCTTCTGACCTCATTTTGGAACACTTTAATATGTCCTAAACAGTTCATTGGCTTAATACCATATTCTGCTTCATCAATTACGGTAAAATACATATTTTCACCATAATTTTGATAGTGACCACTAATCTTCCACGCATCTGATTTTAAAATCTCAGGACCACGTACAGGCTGATAGCCACGCTGTCGGTGTGCTTTAAAAAGAAGCTGTTCTAGTTTACTTCTCAGTCTTCCACCATTTGGAAGCCAAATAGGAAGACCAGCTCCAACTTCGTCATCAAAGGTAAAGAGTTTGAGTTCATTACCAAGTTTTCGGTGATCTCGCTTCTTTGCCTCTTCAATCATAGTCACATAATCTTTGAGACTCTCTTTATCTGCAAACGCTATTCCATAGATACGAGTAAGCATTTCGCGTTTCTCGTCACCGCCTAGATAGGCACCCGCAACTTTGATCAGTTTAAAAAATCTAAGATATTTGGTGTTTGGAACGTGAGGTCCACGACATAAATCTTCAAAATCACCTTGCTTATAGATGGAAACTTCACCATCAGGAATTCTAAGTAAGACTTCTTGCTTCAAATCATCGTGTTCAAAATGTTTAATAACAGCCGTTTTCGTTGTGTAAATCTTCTCAATGGGTAACTTAGCATTTGCAAGCTCTGCCATCTTTTTTTCTATCTCTTTAAGATCAGCATCACCAATCTTTTCATTGACACGAAAATCGTAATAAAAACCGTCTTCAATGACAGGTCCAACAAAAAATTGTGCATCTTTGTACAACGCTTTAATCGCTTGAGCCATTAAGTGTGCGCACGAGTGACGAATCACTTCAAGGGCATCTTTAGAGTTGTCAAATAAGATTTTGTCTTCGTAAGTCTTTGAGGAGGCAGCAGCAGTTTGAGTGTCAATGACGAGTACGCCATCTTTATAGGCTATAACATCATTCATCATAGTAAGATCCTTTTACTTGTATGAACTCCCAAACAGACGGGAGAACAAAAAAATGGTGGCCACGAGAGGATTCGAACCTCCGACCACTACCATGTCAAGGTAGTGCTCTACCAACTGAGCTACGCGACCACACAATTTAAGAGCTGAGATTATACCAAAAAAAAATAAAAATGCAACAATTTTTTGGATTCAAAAAGGAAAAGAGGCAGTTTAAACCTCTTTAGGCGTTTTCCATGAAATGAATAAAATCAGAACGACTCCAAAATCAATCATGACATCTGCGAAATTAAACACAGCAAAATTAAATCCATAATGCCAAAAGAAATAATCCACAACACCGCCATGAACAAAACGATCATAAATGTTACTCAGTGCAGCCCCTGCAATAATGCCAATAGCAATATTAAACTTTTGGAGTATCTCTTTATGAAAAAGAAGATAAATCCCTAGACCGCTGACGAGCAAGAGTTGTATGTATTTTAGATACTCTTCCAAAAAGGCGAACATGGAAAAAGCAACGCCTTTGTTATACGTCAAAATTAGTGAAAAAAAATCCCCATTCCAACGAAATCCCTCTAAAAAGACTCTTTTGATATATTGGTCAACAACAAATATAAAAATCAAAAAACCTGCACTTATGACCAATTTTCTATTCATTTAGTGCGCTTTTAAAAAATTTAACGGTCTTTTCCATGCTCTCTTCAAGAACTTTTTCATTCTGTCCTTCTAGCAAAATACGCAATAAATTTTCAGTACCAGAATAGCGAATAAGAACTCGAATTTTTTTATTTTCTAATTCAGAGACGAGGGCATCGTAGCCTTTAAGTTCGCAAAGAGGAATCTTATTATCAATTTTTATATTTTGTTGAAGTTGAGGATAGAGATCAAAAGGATTAAACAATTTACTCACTTTTTGTTTTTCCGTTAGCATACAGTGCATAACAGCAAGAGCCGCTACTAACGCATCTCCAGTCTTAGCAAAATCAGACAAGATAATATGTCCACTTTGTTCTCCACCAAAGTTAATTTTTTCCCTATATAAGGCTTCTAAAACATTTTTATCACCGACATCACAACGGTATGTTTTTATGCCTGCTTTACTTAAATAATCTTCTAACGCCTGATTACTCATAACAGTAACGCACACGCCTTTGTTAGCAAGTCTGTTTTGGCTTTGTAAAAAGGTGGCAATTTTACCTAAAAGTTTGTCGCCATGTATAGGATTGCCATTTTCATCAACCACAACTAAACGATCTGCATCGCCATCAAATGCAAAACCTATATCTGCACGAAGGCGTCTTACCTCTTCACCTAACTCTTCAGGATGTAAGGCACCACAGTTTAGATTGATATTACTACCATTTGGCTCATCATTAATGATAATAACATCCGCCCCAAGCTCATTAAAGATAGTAGGGGCTACTTTATAAGCGGCTCCATTTGCCGTATCAAGGACGATACGCAACCCTTTAAGTGTCAAATTCTTTGGAAATGAGTTTTTAATCTGAACAATATACCGACCAATCACATCATCCACTCTTTTAGAACGTCCAATATCAAACTCTATTTTTTGATTGGCTTCAATTAAAGCATCATCATAATAGATTTTCTCAATCTCTGCCTCTTCTGTTTCTCCAAGTTTATTGCCAAAAGAGTCAAAAAATTTGATTCCATTGTCGAAATAAGGATTATGCGACGCACTAATCATAATGCCTGCGTCACAGCGCATGTCTTCTGTTAAAAAAGCAATTGCCGGAGTTGGCATAGGACCTATCTGTCTCACATCGTAACCAACAGCCGTTAAGCCCGATACAATGGCATTCTCAATCATATAACCACTGCGTCTCGTATCTTTGCCAACTAAGATTTTATTGGTAATGGAATTTTTACGAAAATAGATGCCTGCAGCCATTGCTAAACGCATCGCCATAAAAGCACTCAATTTTTTACCTGCTTTACCTCTCACACCATCAGTTCCAAAAAGTTTCATTGTTTTTCCTAAATTTTATCTTTACATGTAAGAATGATTAAGAAATTGTAACAAAAGTTTTTTTAATCTTTAGATGTATAGAAAATAAAGAGCACCTCACTCTCAATGACGTATAAAGCATTTTTGCTATTTTAATAGAAAATAAACAATTTTCAATAATAGAATTGATGAAACATGCCAATAAAAAGCTCTATTTATTTTAAAACATACTTAAAATAAGTTCTATTTAATATTTATTTTTATATAATCTACGCCTAAATTTAAAAACGAAAGGCTTATCTATGGCAAACCACAAGTCAGCAGAAAAGCGTATTAGACAAACGAAAAAACGCACTGAAAGAAATAGATTTTATAAAACTAGAATCAAAAATCTAACACGTGCTGTAAGAGAAGCTGTTGAAGCTGGTGATCAAGCAGCAGCTGAAGTTGCATTGAAAAATGTAAATAAAAACTTCCACTCTTATGCAGGCAAAGGTATTTTAACTAAAAATACTGCTGCGCGTCGTGTAAGCAGATTGTCACAACTCGTTAATACGCTAGGTAGTGTTGCTGCATAACTTGCGGCAACTCTCTCCTTATCTTAGTTCCCTCTCATGTTGAAAGAAAAATTACTCCCATTCCTTGATCGCTACAATGAGCTTACAACGCTTTTAAGTGATCCTAATGTCTCTAATGATATTAAAAAAATGACGGCACTTTCTAAAGAGCAGTCAGGATTAGAATCGATCAAAGAAAAGACACTTGAATACCTTTCAACATTGACTCAAATCGAAGAAAATAAACTTTTACTTGATGATGAAGAACTTGGTGAGCTTGCAAAAGAAGAGCTCAAAGTCCTTGAACCTCGTATCGTAGAAATCGAAGAAGAGATTAAACTTCTTCTCTTACCAACAGATCCTAATGATGACCGCAATATCTTTTTAGAGATTCGCGCAGGTACGGGTGGGGATGAAGCAGCTATTTTTGCAGCTGATCTTTTTAAATCTTATCTTCGTTATGCTGAAAATCGCGGCTGGAAAGTAGAAGTTGTCTCACTCAGCGAAGGCGTACTCAACGGATTCAAAGAGGTTATTGCACTTATTAAAGGGCAGGGCGCTTTTTCACGCCTCAAGTATGAAGGCGGTGTACACCGTGTTCAACGTGTTCCTTTAACAGAATCTCAAGGTCGCGTACATACTTCAGCTGTTACGGTTGCTGTTATGCCTGAAGTCGATGATGTCGAGATCGATATACAAGAAAAAGACCTTAAAATTGATGTTATGAGATCAAGTGGAAACGGCGGACAATCCGTCAATACCACAGATAGTGCCGTAAGAATCACTCACTTGCCAACAGGTCTTGTTGTTGTCAACCAAGATGGCAAATCACAGCACAAAAACAAAGATGCTGCTATGAAAATCCTCAAAGCAAAACTCTATGACATGGAGATGCAAGAGCGTAATGCCAAAGAGAGTGAAGCACGAAAGACACAAGTAGGATCAGGCGATAGAAGTGCCCGTATTCGTACCTACAACTATCCACAAAACCGTATTACAGACCATAGAATAGGGCTTACGCTCTACCGTTTGGACGCTATTATGGAAGGTGGATTGTACGATGAGATTATTGATCCTATTATTACGCACTACCAAGCAGAACTGATGAAAGAAGCAAACTTCTAATACACTATTTATCGTAGATTAGAAGATTGTTCTGCTCTATCATCTCTTTAATCATTTTGTTGTACTCTTCTTTAAGTTCTGAATAATTAACCATTGTTTTAGCTGCATCCATCCCCGTATATGCTTTTCCACTATTCCGTGCTATAAGTCTTCTTTCGCGAAAAAGGCTATACGCGTCATTAGTATTAAGATTGAGCATATAAGAATTGACCGATTTTTGAAGTGAGCTAAAAATACGAATCATGTGTGTCTTGCCAATGGCTCTATTTTGAGGCATTAATCCCACACCCGAATAGGTCCAGTGACCAAAAAGGTTATTGGCTTCTCTTGCAAAACGGCTTTTACCCCATCCACTCTCGAGCGAAGCTTGCGCTAGTGCTAAAGAAGTTGGAATGACATCAATGCGTTTAAAGTATTCGTCTCTATCAAAAAGTGATTCTATCCCGTATTTATTGCGTAAAGAGATAAGATAGCCTACATTTTGCTGGTTGAGCCCTCTAAAGGCGCCTGGTACAGCTTTTGCAAAAAAATTGGTAATAAATTCTCGATCTTTTTTGATCTCGTCATTACCTTTATCCACAAGAACTTTCATCTCGCGGATAAATTCCTCTTTTTGCTTTGGACCATCTTCAATCTGATAATATTCTGAGGAAAGACCTCCTGCGTAAAGTATTCCGCTTTGAAAAAACACACAAGAGACGATAAAAAGAGTTGAAAAAAATTTCACGAAATTAAAGTTCCAACACCGTCTCAAAGACTTTTTGAACTCCACCTTTGAAAAAAAGTCTCTGATCTTCAATACGCAAACTTAACTCTTCCCCACTGGTAGGATAAACTTTAGCGCTTTCTCCTACTATTTTTTGACGATATGCACTGTAAAAACAAGCTGCCATTCCCGTACCACATGCCAAAGTCTCATCTTCTACTCCACGCTCGTAGGTTCTTACATGTAAAGTATTTTCTTTGAGCATTGCATAGTTTACATTGGCATTGTATTTATAGCGCATTTGGCGTGCGATCACTTTATCAAAGCATGCTGTATCCTCAACAAAAGTGACTAAATGAGGGACTCCCGTATCGCAGAAATGCCATGTTAAGCCATTTTCATCAAACGATTCACTAAGTACTTTTGGTGTGGTGAGTTCTGTTTCAACCACATCGCCTTCTACGACGGATGTAATCACACCAGCACCCGTTAAAAAACGCATGGAAGTGCCTGAGAGATGGTTATTAAACGCATAGTGAGCACAAGCGCGTGTACCATTTCCACACATCGATGCATGACTTCCATCACTATTGTAAAATTGCCATTTAAAATCATACTCTAGATGCGGTAGCAAAACAATCAAACCATCTGCCCCCACACCTTTTTGTCTGTCACATAGTTTTTGGGCAAGCGCGCTTCTATCGACCTCTGTAAAGGTGTGAAAAATAATAAAATCATTGCCACTCGCATTATATTTTGCAATTTGCATATTTGCCTCGTACAAATTTGATAAATTTTTCGATCTCGCTCTCTAAGAATTTCATATCAAAGGAGTTGTTGATGAGAAAATCGGCTAAGATCTTTTTCTCTTCAATGCTAATCTGCGCATCAATACGTTTTTGCGCCTCTTCTTTACTAAAATCTTCTCGCACCATCAACCGTTTGCGTTGAACTTCAACCGGTGCATACACAACAGCAACAAGCTTACACGCATACCCATCGCTCTCAAAATAGAGCGGAATATCGATAATATAAGGCTTTTGTTTCTCTTCTAAAATGTCGCAACGTCTAAATATCTCTTGACGAATCAAAGGATGTAAAAAAGCATTAAGCTTTTCACGCTCTGCTTTGTCATTAAAAATAAGTGTTCCAAGCGCTTTGCGGTCAATGACACCCTCTTTAATCACGCGATCTCCAAAAATAGCCTCAACCTCTTTTACATGTAAAGGCAAAACCTCTTTTGCGATCACATCTGCGTCGATTACTTCAAAACCATGGGACTTTAGCATCGCAGATACTGTACTTTTGCCAGTGGCTATTCCACCTGTTAAAACAATTGCATGTTCATACGCCATTTAATCCTAATACCTTATACTATTTTTATAACGATTTTAACATAGTTTTGTTAAAATCTATTAAACAATAACCTCACTAAAGGCATATCCATGAGCACAGTCAGCTACAAAGACGCTGGCGTCGATATAGACGCGGGAAACCAATTTGTCGAAAATATTAAACCACTGGTCAAATCCACTTTTGATAAAAATGTCATCGGAGGTATTGGTTCATTTGCTGGAGCATACGAACTACCATCGGGTTACCAAAAACCTGTTATTTTAGGTGCAACGGATGGCGTTGGAACCAAACTCAAACTAGCTATTGATTCAGGCATTTACAACACTGTGGGCATTGATTTGGTTGCTATGTGTGCAAATGATCTAATCTGTAACTTTGGAACACCACTCTTTTTTCTTGACTACTACGCTATGAGCAAACTGGAAATTGATGCTGCGGTAAGCATTGTGAAAGGTATTGCAGAGGGTTGTATTCAAGCTGAATGTTCACTTATTGGTGGCGAAACAGCTGAAATGCCTGGTATGTACCACAGTAAAGATTTTGACCTTGCTGGTTTTGCCGTAGGCATCGCTGAAAAAGACGAAATGAACCGCTTACCACACGTAAAAGCTGGAGACATTCTCATTGCTCTTCCAAGCTCAGGTGTTCACTCTAATGGCTTTTCTCTGGTACGCAAACTCTTCTTTGACAAGCTCGGTTACACTTTTGATACCGAGTTTGATGGCAAACCACTCATTGAAACACTGTTAACACCAACGCGCATTTATGTGAAGCTCTTTAAAGCGCTTAAATCTAAGATCAACGCTTTGGCGCATATCACAGGCGGTGGCATTATTGAAAATCTTCCTCGTGTTCTCCCTGAAGGGCTCCAAGCACACGTGTACAAATCAAAAATCAAAACACTCCCCGTCTTTGACTTTATGAGCCAGTACGTCGAAGAGAGTGAAATGCACCGTACGTTCAACATGGGTGTAGGTATGATCCTTGTGGTTAGTCCTGAAAATGTAGACGAAGTTCTTGCAAACAGCGACGGATATGTGATCGGCGAGCTCAAAACTGGGCCTAAAAGTGCCATTATGCTCTAATGAGTAGCATTTACATCCTCTCAAAACTTTTTGCATACCTGGTTTTACCGCCAGGTATTTTTATTGTCCTTTTCTTTGTTGCCTCTTTTTATGCTAAACGCTTTCGTCTTTTTTTCCTAGCCAATGCTATTATTTTTTATCTTTTAAGTAACTCTTACGTGGCAGATTGGCTTTTGGCACCTTTGGAGGCTCCTTTCAACAAATCTCTTGAAAAACAGCCCGCTGATGCAGTGGTTGTTTTAAGCGGAGGAAGCCATAAAGGCGTTGCCAACCTTCCCTTGGGCGATGAAGCCTACAAAAGAGTTTCATGGGGACTAATGGTTGCAAAATCAAACAATCTTCCATTGCTTTTTAGTGGCGCAGGCATCAACCAAGATTACTCAGAAAGTGATGCATTTTTAGATAGCGTTAAAGAGATTAAAACCTATCTTGCTTTGGATATTCCCTCCGCTAGAGGCTTACAAAAAAAAGAGTTTTCTCTGTATGTCGAAAATAAAAGCATCGATACTTATGAAAATGCCAAACTCAGCAAACAAGCGTTTGAAAATGCTGGGCTTAATGAGCCTACCATCTATCTTGTCACTTCGGCGTATCACATGAGACGCTCTATTAGGCTTTATGAACACTTCGGTTTTAAAGTAATTCCTACTGCAACGGGTTTTAAAATCAGCTCAAAAGCCAAAGATGCGTGGGATTACCTTCCTAATGCGTACGCTTTATGCGAAAGCTATGTGGCGCTACGAGAATATGCAGGACTTTTAAGTCTGAAATTTCGGGGTATTTAGCCTTTACATGTAAAGATTATTTACGTTTATCGCCAGTAATTTTATAGATAAAACTAAAGACCTCAGCAACCGCTTTATAAAGCATCGGTGGTATTTCTTTATTAAGTTCTATCTTAGAGAGCAGTTCCACCAAATCCGCATCTTTTTTGATGAAAATGTCATGTTCTTGGGCTAGTTTTATGATGTTATTGGCAACTTCACCCTTGCCAGAAGCAACAACTTTTGGTGCGCCACTTTTTTCACGATCGTATTTAAGTGCAACGGCTTTTTGCGGTTTTGGCGTTGGCGTATTCATATTGTAATATTGATCCCAAATTGAAGTTTTTCACCACTAAAATAGTCGTTTTTAACCATACTCACATCTTTGTATTCGAGCATTTTTACATTTCCCGTAATCAGCCCCACTTCATTAAAGGCTTGTTTTAGCTGATTCAATCGATCCGTAATTTTTTCGCTCAGCTCTTTTTTCTGAGCTGCGATTGAAATATCAATGTATTTCTCACCTGAGAGCAAAAGCATCATATTGAGCTTTCCATAGGCTTCAAGATCAAGATCAATTTGGCAGTGAAAATTATCATCGCTGGATTTTTTCATCATCATTGACCCACCTTTAAGCCCATCCCAACTGAAAGGAATATACAAATGCGTTGAACTACTCACATACGAGACTAACTGATGATACTCAATCTGCGTAAGAAGTCGATTGGTGATCTCTAAGGCCTCTTTATTTTGAGGTGATGTTTGAAGATTATCGCTTAGCTTAGTCAACACGCCTTTCATATCGCTGAGTAACTCCACATCGGTTGGATCAAGTGAGAGTTTTTGAGCAATTGCTTTACCAACAAAGAGTTCAGGTTTAATAAGACTATGAATTTTTTGCTCTATAAGAGTACTTTTGTCGGTAAATTCAGCCTGCTGAGTACTTTTAGGATCAAGGATATCGATTTGCTGCTTAATGCGATTGGCAACCATTTTTAGTGCTTCTTCAATCGTTTCAGGAGGTTTTGCAGATAGATTCATCTGTTCCATTATAAGGCTAGAGGAGGGCATGGAAGCCTCTTTTTGGATCAATTCTGCGTCATCCACAACAATGGCTTTTTCTAAATTTTCTCCACTATGCTCAATTAAAGGCGGTTGTGCTGTTTTTAAAACCTCTTTAGCATTTGAGGTAGCCAGAAGAGTTGCACTATTGATTTGCGCAGGCTCTTTTTCTATAGTAGTGCTAACTAACGCCTCTTGAGGAGGTATGGTAACGGTGTTAGTCTCTTTTAAAAGGCTATCTTTGCCCAATAATTGATCGATCTGTGGTTGAAGATCATCAAGCTGGAGAGCACTAAGATTTTCTTTGAGCATTTCTAAAAGAACTTTAACCTGCGTTGTGAAATGCTCTTCGATTTTCATACTTTCAGGATAATTCTCGACCTTAGACGTGATTAAATCCATTTGTTGAATGGCATAGTCAAGCTTTTGAACGTTTTGATAAGCCTCTTTAAAGAGAGGAACACTTTGGGATGAAAGCTCTTGTTTAACACTTTGGCGAAAAAGATCAAGTAATGCTTTAAGACTTGTTTGCGCCTCTTTTGAAGAGATGTCTTGTGTTGAAATAAGACGATCCATAATCGTATTGATCTCTTTTGCAAGCGGTGTGATCATTTTGCTTGGCGTACTTAGATGCTCTTGAAGCTCGGATGAGAGTGTTTGAAGCGTCTCTGAAACCCCTTTTTGAGTAACAATGTTAGCTAACTTTGATTCAAAAAAGATTCCAGAATTTTGAATTTGCTCTTGAAGCACTTTGACATCTATCTGTTGAATATCTTTAGAAAAAAGCTGTAAAAGCGCCAAAGGTTTGGCAATGGTCGAATCAAGTTTCACAAGGGAAGTTAAACTCTTAATATCTTCGGCAAAATTTCCCATATTTTTAAAAAGCTGGTTATTTTGCAAAATTTCAAAAATGGCACTCTTAGACTTGGCTTCACTCACAGCACTTCCTAGTAACTGTCCAATGACTTCTTGCGCATTATTGGGTATTACTGTCGTTTTTTGTGCAGTAATCGAAAGCGGTATATCAGCACTGTTTTGGATAATTTTTGCAGCATTCTCTTTAGCCATAGCTTTTGGATCAAGCGTTTGAAGTTGATTGGCAAGAAGAGAAGTAGTCGAAATGTCCATTAAGAGACCTTTGTACCAAAAATGAGCATCATCCGTGCCTTTTTATGACTGTTTGTCTTTTGTTTTGATTTTAATCAGCCATTCAGAAAGTGTTTTCTCATACCCTATCGGCAAATTGTCGTAAAAATGAAGCGGTTTTTCCAAATATTTCTGCTCCACCCAACCACCAAAATCATGCGGATAGAGATAGCCTTTAGAAGAAGGGCTTTTCAAATGGGCAGGTACTTTAAGTGCCTTTTCATTTTTGACATACTCTAATGCACTGTTGATCGCCATATAAGCACTATTGGACTTTGGACTACACGCTAAGTAGATAAGACACTGAGAGAGAATAATGCGAGCTTCAGGATAGCCTATCTTACTGACGCTTGTAAGGGTGCTAGAAGCCAAATTAAGCGCATTGGGGTTAGCATTGCCAATATCTTCGCTTGCAAGGATTACAAGCCGTCTAGCGATAAAATCTGGGCTCTCTCCGCCATCAATAAGACGGGCAAGATAGTAAAGAGCTGCATCCACATCTGAGCCTCTAACACTTTTAATCATTGCACTGATTAAGTTATAATGCGTGTTATCTGAACTTACGCCGTCTTTTAGGGCACTTGGGCGCAACGTTTTGAGTGTTTCAAGCTTTACATGTAAGTCCACTTTGAGTGCAAACTCTAGTAAATTTAAGAGTGCTCTGCTATCGCCTGCGCTTGAGCTTATAAGATATTCAAGCGCATCTTCATCAATCTCAAAATCAATCTTTTCACGCACACGTTCAATAATTTCTTTGAGGTCTTCGTACTCAAGTGGATAAAACTCAAAAAGCATCATGCGTGAACGTATACCAGAACTAAGTACAAAGTAGGGGTTCTCCGTTGAAGCGCCAATAACAATGGCTTCGTGGTTTTCCATAGGAAGCAAAAGCACTTCTTGTTGCGTTTTGGAAAGACGGTGAATCTCATCAATAAAAATAAGCGGCTTTTGAAGGGCTCCTCGATGCTGAGAAAGTATCTTGCGAATCTCTTCTACTTTGACACTTGTGGCATCTAATTCATAAAAAGGGAGGTCTAACTCGTTAGCCACAATGCGTGCTAACGTTGTTTTTCCTACTCCCGCTGGTCCAAAGAAGAGAGCATGGCTCATTGAGCCTGATTTTAAGAGCTTACGAAAGGGACTACTCTCACCACTCAGGTGTTTTTGCCCCGCTAACGCTTCAATCATTTTAGGACGAAAGAAGAGGGCGAAGTTATTGATCATCGTCCTCTTCATCCTCATCAACGCCTTGAATTTTATCGTTATCTCTTTTGACGTACTCAAGATAATCTCTCAGTGCAGTATATTCACCGCCATCAAAATAACGGTGTTTACCAGGTTTTAACATTCCTAGATCAATTTTGCCGTAACTCACGCGTTTGAGGTCAACAACATCAACATCAAAATAACCAAAAAAGCGTCTTAGTTCTCTGTTTTTACCTTCATTGATAGTCACTTTAATAGTCGAAAATGTTGGATTGTTTTTGATAATACGATATGAAACGAATGGCGCAAACTCCATTGAACGAATTTCACTGTGTGAATGTCCACCTTTGCGTGCATTTTCAAGAAAAAGTCCTTCTTGCATCGCTTTTTCCATTGCTGGTGTTATCATTCCATTGATTTTCACGTAATACACACGCTCCAAGTCTCCATGCATCAACGCTGAAACAACGGATGGTGAATCACACAAAAGAAGTAATCCCTCGCTCGCAAAATCTAGCCTTCCAACACTGAGGTAATGACCAAATTGTGGCGGCAATGTATCGTAAATTGTTCTACGACCACGATCGTCTTTTTTACTGACTAACTCACCTTTTTGTTTGTGATAAACAATGACTGAATAACCATGTTTTTCAAAAAGGGCTTTGCCATTTAGTTCGATTTTATTTTTAAAACTTACCTGTGTGGAGAGGTCTTGTACGACTTGACCGTCAACCTTCACATGTCCTGCTTTGATAAGTTCATCCGCCTCACGCCTTGAATAATGCGTGTTGTGCGAAATCATTTTATTGAGTCTCATTAATTCCATTTATTTTATTCCTGCTTCCACTAAATGGTGGATATGTAAAACACCTTTAAGCGTACCCTTTTTATCAGTAATCGCTAAAAGCTGTATTTTGTATGTTTCAATGAACGCTAATGCATCACTTGCCAAAAGCGTTTCATCGTCTAGTTTTTTTGGATTTTTTGTAGCGTATTCATACGCAGTAGTATCCATTGTAAAATCATCTCTCATAAGCGCTCTACGCAAGTCACCATCGCTCAAAATCGCCAAGAGTTTATTCTCCTTATCGGTGATAAGGACATTGCCTAATCTGCCTTCGCTCATCGTAATAATCGCATCTTTAAGTCTCGTTGTTTCATGAACAATCGGAAGGTCTTGCGTTAACATGAGATCTCTCACCTTAACAAAAAGTCGCTTACCCAAACTTCCACCCGGATGAAAAGAGGCAAAATCCTCTTTCTGAAAATTTTTCTTTTTCATCAAACAAACGGCTAACGCATCACCAAGGGCTAACGTGAGTGTTGTTGAACATGTTGGTGCAGCATCTAACGGACATGCTTCTTTTTCTACATGTAAAGGTAAAAATATATCACTGTAATGCCCCAATGATGACTCTATCGTGCGTGCCATACCAATGAGAGGTATCTCAAAACGTTTGATATGTGGCAGTATTTTAATAAGTTCTTCGCTCTCACCACTATAACTAATTGCCAACACCGCATCGTCTTTACCAACCATACCTAGATCGCCATGCATCGCTTCTGTTGGATGGAGAAAAAAGCTACTGGTTCCTGTACTAGCAAGCGTTGCTGCAATTTTTGCTCCAATGAGTCCACTTTTCCCCACGCCTGTAACAATCAGTTTGCCTTTGATGTTAGCAATTAAATTCGTTGCAGCACTCATCTCATCACCGATTAAAAGAGCTGCATTTAAAAGCTCTTTTGCTTCTAGTTCCAATACTTCTTTAGCTATAGCTTTAAAATCTTGCATAAGAGTCCCTACATCATAAAGATCGTTGGCACGATCGTTGGATATTTTTTCATTTGTCTGTAAATATGCTTACGAACCACTTGTCGTACCTCATTCTCCAATGCTCTTGCATTCTCAAGAAGCTCTGCTTTGGCATTCACAATAAATTGATCAATAACGCCTTCCATCTCAATTGAAAAAGCTTTATCATCTTTATCTGGAACTAATCCATAGCTAATAATTTTTGGTTTAGAGATCAATTTGTGGTCACTTTTGCCTATCTGAATCACTAACATAACCAAACCAGAATCTGCTAACTTTTGACGATCTATGACAACATCATCAGCAATTTGCTCATTGATCTGATTGTCAATAAACACTTTTCCTGTTTTAATGGTTTTGATTTTTTTCATATATTTTGCACACACTTCGATCTGATCACCATCACTCATAAGTACGATATTGCGCTCAGGAATGCCACATTGCATTGCCGTCTCTTTATGCTTTGTTATATGATTATACTCGCCGTGAACTGGAAGGAAAAAGCGTGGTTTAACCAAACGTAATATGAGTTTTTGCTCTTCTTGCGCAGCATGTCCGCTCACATGGATTTCACTAAAATCTTGGTAAGCAACGTTAGCGCCACTTTTAAGTAGGAAGTTTAGCACCTTTGAAACACTACCTTCATTACCAGGAATGGCTTTAGCCGAGATAATAATCTGATCGGTTGGCTTGATTTTAACATGTCTATGCTCATCAGTCGCCATACGGTAAAGCGCACTCATGGTCTCACCTTGACTACCAGTCGTGACAATTAAAACATCTTTATCAGGATGTTTATTCACCTCATGTGGATCAATAAAGATACTTTTGTCCAACTGGATATAACCTAGATCAATCGCGGTAAAGAGGTTACGTTCCATAGAACGACCAATAACAGAGACTTTTCTACCGTATTTTAGACCATAATCAATCGCCTGATAAACCCTATGAATGTTAGAAGAGAAGGTTGACATTATCACACGACCTTTTGCCTTAGCAAAAATAGAGTCAAATGTTTTTCCAACCGTACTTTCTGAACGGGTAATGCCTTCTTTGTAAGAGTTTGTACTATCACTCATCAAACACAAAACACCTTTTTCACCGTAAGCTGCAAAACGGTTTAGATCGGTTACATAACCATCAATTGGCGTATGATCGATTTTAAAATCACCGGTGTGAATAATTGTTCCAGCTTCCGTGGTAATGGCAAGAGAAGAGGCGTCAATAATGGAGTGTGTAATATGTATCCACTCGATCTCAAACTCGCCAATTTTATAGATTTTTCGTTTTTCAACAGGTCTAAAATATTTTTTATAGGCTTTAAGACCATGTTCATCAAATTTGTTTGAAATCATTCCTAATGGAAGGGGTGTTGCATAGAGTGGAAACTGCATCTCTTTAAAAAGATACGAAATAGCACCAATATGATCTTCATGGGCATGTGAGATGACAATACCTGCAATTTTCTTCTTAATCTGTCGAAGGTAGCTAAAATCAGGCACTAAGATGTCTACACCATGCATGTCTTCGCTTGGGAAGCTCATACCTACATCAAGAATTATCGCTGATGTATCGGTTTCAAAAACACAAATATTGCCGCCAATTTCACCAAGTCCTCCAAGAGGAGTGATTTTGATCTTCCCTTTAGATACTTGGTCAATAAGATTAGAGCGATTGAGCCTATCTTTGTGCATTTTTTGATTGGCTTCAATAGCCTTTTTCATATCTCTCTGCCAAGGTTCATTACCTTCAATAGATGCTGTTGGAGATTTATTACTTTTTCTTCTTCTGTTATTACGAGGCTTCTTCTCGCTTGCTTCACCTTGCTCTTTTGGAGCATTGGCTTGCGGATTTTGACTCACCGGTTTTTTAGCGTTAGAATGGGGAGTTTGTTTGGGTTGCCCTTGAGGTTTTGGCGTATTCTCTTTAGGTTTCTCGTTACTGTTATTCTGTTGTTGCGTTACTTCGTTTTCTTGCATCATTCAACCTTAAATGTTTAAATAGTAGATGATGAGACAAGACGCTTATTTCATGAGGACGAATGGTTACTGGGAGGTTTTGCATCTGCATCAAATCTTGCACAGATTGCTTATCAAACTCGGAAGAGATATTTTTCAACCAAGTTTTTCGAGGACTTTGGAACGAACAACGCAAATATTTTTTAAATTTTTGCAGTTGCTCTTTGGTTTCAAAAATACCCGAAAATGACCCCTCAACAAACTCTTTCTGTTTGTCAATTTTGAGAATAGAAGAGACAACTTTAGGTTGTGGATCAAACGATGTTGGATCGACATCAAAAAGTAGTTTTGCAACGCCAACACTTTGGGCTAAAATGGCTAAAGAAGTAAATTCTTTGGTTTTTGGAGATGCCGCAAATTTCTCTGCGACCTCTTTTTGAACCATCACCTCCATTGATTTACAATAAGGATCTTCTAAAGCGTCCAAAATAATCGTTGTTGCAATATAATAGGGTAAATTCGCCACCAAATCATAGGGCTCGTTGAGCAATGAACCCTTTTCAAATTGGCTTAAAACATCGGCGTGGACCAATGTTAGGCTCCCCTCATCTATCTCTTTTGAGAATTTCTTTCTCAAATAAACGCACAAGTCTTCATCGACCTCGTATGCTACCAAAGGCTTAACCTTGAGTAGTTCTTGCGTCAAATCACCTAAGCCAGGCCCTATTTCAACGAGTTTTCGCTCACTCTTGGGCATCGCTTGGATGATTTTGCTTAGAACAGTACTATCTTTTAAAAAATTTTGGCCAAATTTTTTCTTTGCCTCTATCAATTTGTACCCTATTTTCTAAAATTTAACCGATTCTAGCTAATCTTTACTTATAAAAGAGTTATAGTCTAAATTAATCTCTATTTTCAGAACTTTTTTTTAATTCTTTCGCTATCATTTGTGCCTATATTTATCTATAAAAGAGAGCCTTATGGAGCATTTTGCAAAGCGTATTATCCCTTGTCTTGATGTCAAAAACGGACGCGTTGTTAAGGGTGTTAATTTTGTTGGACTCAAAGATGCAGGCGACCCTGTTGAAATAGCAAAACGATACAATGAAGAAGGGGCTGATGAACTCACTTTTTTAGATATTACGGCAAGCCATGAAGGTCGCGGAACCATTGTAGATATTGTTGAAAAAGTTGCACGCGAAGTTTTTATTCCACTCACTGTTGGGGGAGGCATCCGAACATTGGATGATATCTATAGACTTTTACATGTAGGATGTGACAAAGTAAGTATCAACTCTCCTGCTATTGCCAATCCACATTTTATAGATGAGTCATCCAAACGTTTTGGCTCTCAATGTATTGTTGTAGCAATAGATGCAAAACGCATGGGTGATTCGTGGCATGTTTTTGTTAATGGCGGACGAATTGATACAGGTCTTGATGCACTTGCTTGGGCAAAAGAAGCCCAAGAGAGGGGGGCAGGAGAAATACTCTTAACCTCAATGGATTGCGATGGTGCTAAAAATGGATACGATATCCCACTGACTTCGCAAATGAGTAGCATGCTTGATATTCCTGTGATTGCGAGTGGTGGGGCAGGGACAATGGAGCATATTAAAGATGCGTTCTTAAATGGTGCGGATGCTGCACTTGCCGCTTCTATTTTTCACTTTAAAGAAATTGATATTATGGATCTAAAACGTTACCTCAGGAATGAGGGAATTGCAGTACGATTATGATCCTCTGCGCAGGAAGAAATGAGACATTTGATTTTGCTAGACCTATTGGTGTAGGGTTAATCGAAAGTGCTATCAATTTAACGAAGTTTGTACTTGAAGAAAAACCTGCTTTTTTATTTTTTTTAGGAACGGTTGGAAGCTATGGCAATTATCAGCCACTAGATCTCGTTTATAGCCATAATGCTGCTAACGTTGAACTTGGTTTTTTACAAAATCAATGTTATACCCCTTTAGAAAATTGTATTGAAGCAGAAAAAGCCTATGTTTCACGTGGAACTATTCACCCATCACCTATTATCAATTCGAGCAATTACATTACAACTGATCAAGTACTTGCTCAACAGATGCTTAACAGAAATCTTGAACTGGAAAATATGGAGTTCTTTTCTGTTGTGAGTGTTGCCAATCAATTTAAAATTCCTTGTTCTGGACTTTTTGTTGTTACAAATTATTGCAATGAAAATGCTCACAATGATTTTATAAAGAATCATGCTAAAGCAAAAGAGTTAATTGCTTTACATGTAGAAAAAAATATGAAAATTTGAGGTATTATGGAAAAACAAAATATATTTGATCTCTCCAAAGAAGAGTTATCTGAAGTTATCAAACCTTCTTTTAGAGCTAAACAAATTTACCAATGGCTCTATCAAAAATATGTTACTTCTTTTGACGAGATGAAAAACTTACCAAAAGATTTAAAAGAGCAACTCAATTCAACATACTATCTTGATCCACTTACGATCGTCAAAGTTGAAGAGAGTAGGGATGGCAGTAAAAAATATCTCTTTTCACTCAATGATGGCAATACGGTAGAATCTGTACTTTTACCCATGAAACAAGAGCAAACAGATGAAGAAGGAAACCTTGTTCATCACACACGCTATACCATCTGTATCTCTTCGCAAGTAGGGTGTAAAATAGGATGTGCTTTTTGTCTTACTGGAAAAAGTGGTTTTAAACGTAATCTAACAGCAGGGGAGATAACATCCCAAGTTTTAATGATTAAACGTGATAATGGTATTGCAGAAAATAGACGCGTGAATATTGTTTATATGGGAATGGGTGAACCACTGGACAATCTCACTAACGTAAGCAAAGCGGTACGCATTTTTAATGACCTTGATGGACTTTCGATTTCACCTCGTAGACAAACCATCTCTACAAGTGGACTGAGCTCTCAAATAGAAAAACTAGGCAAGATGGATCTAGGTGTTTTGTTAGCCATCTCACTTCATGCCGTTGATGATGAACTCAGAGAAAAACTAATGCCTATCAATAAAGCGTATAACATTGAGTCTATTATCAATGCAGTTAAAGCATTCCCAATAGACGCACGTAAACGGGTCATGTTTGAGTATTTAGTTATGAAAGGGATAAACGATGACCAGAAGAGTGCAAAGAAACTGGTGAAGCTCCTACATGGCATAAAATCGAAAGTTAATCTTATCTATTTTAACTCACATCCAGGAAGTGAATTTGGACGCCCCTTAGAAAAAGATATGGTAGCGTTTCAGCAGTATCTTGTTGATCATGGCGTATTATGTACCATCCGCCAATCAAAAGGCTTAGATATTAGTGCCGCCTGTGGTCAGCTTAAAGATAAGGAGCAAAAAAATGACAATGCTTGATCTTTTTCAAATTGGATTTTTAATTATTGTCGTTGTAGTTGGAGTAGGGGGACTTATTACCGTCCTTTTTAAAAAAGAGAAATAAAAGCTTTACATGTAAAGACGATATTTTATAACGGCTCTTAGGAAAATCCTAAGAGCGTACACTAGTCAAAGGTGCTCTACAAAATAAAATCTCTTACAAAATTGAAAAAAGCAATATTTTATTTTGCTACCCATTCTTTAAAAATAATTTCTCGATCTGCAACAAAGATCTTACCTACAAATTTATCACCTTTAACATAACTACCAACACCTTTAGGTGTGCCACTCATAACAATATCATTATCTACGAGTGTTGAAAAAGAGTTAATCTCTTTAATAACCGTGAGTGGTTTATAGATCATCAAATCAATATTTCCCTCTTGAACTAACACATCGTTAATCCAGAGTTGCAAAGAGAGTTTATCAATGTCTGATTCTTCAATACTTACAAACTGACTCATAACAGCAGCGCCATCAAAAGCCTTTGCGCGTTCCCAAGGTAAACCTTTTCCTTTAAGCTCACTCTGAAGTTCACGGTTAGTTAGATCGAGCCCAAAACCAACAGCAGAAATCTTTCCTTGCTTGATTAAAAAAGAAATTTCTCCTTCATAATGAAGAGGTGTTATTGCACCTGTTATTAACTCACTGCTTAGTGCCGTGTTAGGCTTCATAAACAAAACCATCGAAGTAGGGACTTCATTGTTTAACTCTTTAATGTGCTCAACATAATTTCTTCCCACACACACTACTTTACTTGGAGCAACTCTTACACCATCTAAAATAACTGTTTTCATTTCTATCCTTTCATTAAATTATAAAATACTGTTTTAGCATCAAAACTTGATTCTATTTTATAGGGTATCCCTTTATATTCAAATGCTAATGATTGGGCATGTAAAAGAAGCCTTGAGCTTTGAGTGATTTCAAGTTGTTCTTCTGCGCTCATCAAACCATCTAAAAACTTTTCTGCATAAACTTCATTAATTCCATAAAGTGGATCTCCAACGATGTGATGTTTCACGTGGAACAAATGAACTCTAATTTGGTGTTGCCTACCCGTATAAGGCACAGCCTCAACGAGTGTTGCATTTTTATCTGCAAAATAGTGAAGTGGAGTAATTTTTGTTTGAGAAACTTTTCCCCTTTCATCCACATGCACTTTAAGACGAATTTGACTTGTTTCAACATCGCGTTTTAGTTTTTCATTGATCATCAAAGTATCATCTATTTTACCATGAACCAACGCTAAGTAACTCTTATGAACTTCTCTTGATGCAAAAATACGTTTGAGATCAATCTCGGCTTGTTTATGCTTACCAACTAAAACCAATCCACTTGTACTTTTATCAATTCGATGAGCTGCATTGGCATCTTTTCCATAGAGAGACTTTATTTCATCATTAAGAGTATATCCATCGCTTCGTTTTCGTGGGTGCATCATAACCCCACTTGGTTTTTCAAAAACTGCAAAATCATCTGTCTCAAAAATAGGTTGTAGCCCTTTAGGATTACCTTCAAAAACAACAACACCAATATTACCCACAATCAGAGCTGATTTCTTTAGAAGCTGTTCTTCATCAACAAACACGCGTCTTTTATCAACCATTTTTTGTGCTTCACCCATACTAATCTCAAATGTATCCATTAAGAAACGAAAGGCAAGTGTAGGTTTTTCAAGAACAAACTTTTTCAAAGTATACGCCAAAATTCAACCCTTTTTTAGTCCGAAATTGTTAAAATAAAAAATTACATAAAACACGAATTTACAGATAAATTCAACGTATTTTATCACAGAAAAATCACAAAACAGACAAGGAATGAAAATGGTAGAGCGCTATGCACGAGAAGAGATGAAAAAGCATTGGACAATTGAAGCAAAATACGACGCATGGCTCAAAGTCGAAAAAGCTGCGACCAAAGCATGGAATAAACTAGGACTCATTCCTGATGCCGATTGTGAAAAGATTGTTAAGAATGCCAAGTTTAATATTGAGAGAATTGATGAAATTGAAAAAGTAACGCGTCATGATGTTATTGCCTTTTTAACCAGCGTAGCCGACAGTCTTGGAGAAGAGAGTAGATGGGTACACTACGGTATGACCAGCTCTGATTGTATTGATACGGCTGTTGCACTTCAAATGCGTGATTCATTACATGTAATTATCGAAGATGTCAAAACATTGATGGAATCTTTAAAAACCAGAGCAATGGAACACAAGATGACATTGATGGTTGGACGAAGTCACGGAATTCATGGTGAGCCTATTACTTTTGGTTTGGTTCTTGCCATTTGGTATGAAGAGATCAAACGAAACCTGAAAAATCTTGAAAATGTGATGGAAGTAATTTCAGTGGGACAAATCAGTGGAGCAATGGGTAACATGGCACACTCTCCAATTGAGTTAGAAGAATATGTATGTGCTGACCTTGGACTTACACCCGCTCCCGTTTCAAACCAAGTCATTCAACGTGATCGTTATGCGGCACTTATGAATGCGCTTGCTCTTTTAGCTTCAAGTTGTGAAAAAATTGCTGTAGCCATTCGTCACTATCAACGTACTGAAGTCTATGAATGTGAAGAGTTCTTTGAAAAAGGGCAAAAAGGCAGCTCTGCAATGCCTCACAAACGCAATCCTGTCCTTAGTGAGAATATTACAGGGCTCTGCCGTATGATAAGATCTTATGCGATTCCAGCTATGGAAAACGTTGCTTTATGGCACGAGCGAGATATTAGTCATAGTTCCGTTGAGCGCTTTATATTGCCAGATGGCTTTATAACGACTGACTTCATGCTCAACCGCCTTAACAGTGTCATCTCCAAACTGGTTGTTTACCCAGAAAACATGATGCGCAATCTTAACCTTACAGGCGGTCTTGTTTTCTCACAACGCATCCTTCTTGAGCTTCCACTTAAAAATGTATCTCGCGAAGACGCCTATAAAATCGTTCAACGCAATGCCATGAAAGTCTGGGAAGATCTTCAACAAGGAAAACCTGCCCTTAATGCTGAGGGTGAGAGCTTGTACCTTCAAAACTTACTCAGTGATGAAGACCTTCGCGCAAAACTGAGCGAAACAGAAATCAGAGAGTGTTTTGACTACGCTTACTATACAAAAAATATTGATAAAATTTTTCAAAGGGTGTTTAAATAATGTTAACTGTCCAAAAGCGTAATGGTCGCATAGAGCCACTAGACATCTCTAAAATTCAAAAATATACCAGCTCTGCCATCAAAGGTTTGGACAACGTTTCCCAGAGTGAACTTGAAGTTGATGCAAAAATTCAGTTTCGTGATCAAATCACCACTGAAGAAATTCAAAAAACATTGATCAAAACGGCGGTTGATAAAATTGATATTGATCGTCCAAACTGGACCTATGTTGCAGCACGCCTTTTTCTCTATGACCTCTATCATAAAGTCAATGGCTTTACAGGGTATGGAAGCTTTGCTGAGTATTTGGAGCGCGGAGAGAAAGAGGGAAGAATTGCACTAGGTCTTAAAGAAAAATATAACCTTAAAGACTTAGAATCTCATCTCAAACCTGAACGTGATCTTCAATTTACTTACCTTGGCATCAAGACACTTCATGATCGTTATTTGATCAAAAACCGACAAGGTAAACCCATCGAGTTGCCACAGCACATGTTTATGGCAATTGCTATGTTTTTGGCGCAAAATGAGCTTAATTCACAAGACTGGGCAAAGAAGTTTTACGATGTCATCAGTAAATTTGAAGTGATGTTGGCAACACCTACACTCTCAAACGCACGAACAACACGCCATCAACTCAGCTCATGCTACATCGGAAGTACGCCTGATAATATCGAAGGTATTTTCGACTCCTACAAAGAGATGTCACTACTCAGTAAATTTGGTGGAGGCATTGGTTGGGATTGGAACTTGGTACGCTCGATGGGTGGCATGATCGATGGTCATAAAAATGCCGCAGGTGGCGTTATACCGTTTCTTAAAATCACCAATGACATTGCCGTTGCCGTTGATCAACTGGGTACCCGTAAAGGTGCTATTGCCGTTTATCTAGAGCCTTGGCACATGGACATCTCTGACTTCTTAGACTTGAAGAAAAATTCAGGTGAAGAGAGGCGTCGTGCACACGAACTTTTCCCAGCATTATGGATTAACGATCTCTTTATGAAAAGAGTCGAAGAAAATGCTATTTGGACGCTTTTTGACCCAGCAGAGACAGGTGATTTGTGTGAAGTTTTTGGCGAAGAGTTTGAGCGACGTTACATCGCGTATGAGCAAAGTGACAAGGTTGCCAAAGAGTATGTGCCCGCAAAAGAGTTGTGGAAGAAAATTCTGACGAGTTACTTTGAAAGCGGTAGTCCTTTTTTATGCTTTAAAGACAATGCCAATAAAGCCAATCCAAACGACCATTCGGGAATTATTAGAAGCTCTAACTTGTGTACAGAGATTTTTCAAAATACTCAGCCGAACCACTATAAAATTAAAATTGTTTTTAACGATCAAACTTTCATTACCTATGAAGAGAGTGATTTAGTCAAAGTAGACAGTGGTATTACCAAAGAGGCTAAGAAAGTAACAGCACTTGATAGCATCGATGGTAAAGATATTTTTATTGTTGAAAAAGAGATGGTAGAGGGCAAAACAGCTGTGTGTAACTTAGCGAGTGTTAACCTCTCCATTATCAATACAAAAGAAGATATTGAGCGAACGATCCCAATTGCCATACGAATGCTAGACAATGTTATCGACCTTAACTTCTACCCACATGCAAAAGTAAAACATACTAACCTCAAATCACGTGCGATTGGTTTGGGTGTTATGGGTGAAGCTCAAATGCTTGCAGAACAACACATTGCATGGGGAAGTTATGAGCACTTTAGTAAAATTGATGAAGTGATGGAAGCAATCAGCTACAACGTTATTCTCGCCTCTTCGAACTTGGCCATTGAAAAAGGTGCTTATCCAGAATTTGCGGGTTCTAAATGGAGCAGAGGTATTTTCCCTATCGATACAGCCAATGAGGAAGCTAAAAAACTGGTCGATCGTGGTGGTCTTTTTGGCTATATGTATGACTGGGATAGTTTAAAAGAGAAAGTGAAACAAAATGGTATGCGTAATGGTTATTTGATGGCAATTGCACCAACCAGTTCTATCTCTATTCTTGTAGGAACAACCCAAACCATTGAACCTGTTTATAAACGTAAATGGTTTGAAGAGAATCTCTCAGGCATGATCCCCGTTGTTGCTCCAAATCTTAATCCAGATACGTGGGGATTTTATACGCCTGCGTATGAACTCGATCAAAGAGTGCTTATCAAAGCGGGTGCGATTAGACAAAAATGGATTGATCAAGGACAGAGTCTTAATATCTTTATCACACTTGATAAAGCCAGCGGAAAGTACCTTAATGACATCTATATGCTAGGATGGAAATTGGGTATTAAATCAACCTACTATCTACGCTCACAATCACCTGAAAATAAACTCGAAGTAGCAGATCGCAGCATTGAGTGTGAGGGTTGCCAATAAACATTCTCTAAAGTCTCTTGGCAAAAATCCAAGAGACCCTTCTTTACATGTAAAGGTTACAAATGAAAACAATAGGACTCATCGGCGGTATGAGTTGGGAGTCAACACTGAGTTATTACAAGCTTCTCAACGAAGGCGTAAAAGCAAAACGTGGTGGGCTACATAGTGCAAAGATCATCTTACATTCCGTTGATTTCGCTCCCATTGCTCGCTTGCAAAGTGAAGGTAAATGGGAAGAGGCGGCTGTTATTATCAAAGAAGCGGCACTTTCGTTAGAACGCGCAGGAGTGGATTTTATACTTTTATGCACCAATACTATGCACAAAATTCTTCCATTAGTCAGTCCTCATGTTAAAACACCTTTTTTACATATTGCAGAAGCGACTGCAAAAACACTCAATACTCATGGTGCACATAAAGCTATCTTGTTAGGGACAAAATTTACCATGCAAGAGTCTTTTTACAAAGAGGTTTTAAATGCACATCACATTGAAGTTGTTACTCCCGATGTAAAGTCAATAGAAATCATCAATCAGGTTATCTTTCAAGAACTCTGTGTTGGTAAAATTGAAACAACCTCAAAAGAAATGTTTTTGAAAATTATTCATGATCTAAAAACACAAGATGAAAGTATTGATGCTGTCATTTTAGGATGTACTGAGATTGGTCTTTTATTGGATCAGAAAAGCTCCAATCTTCCGTTGTTTGACACCACTGTTTTACATGTAAATGAAGCCATCAACCATGCACTAAATCAATAAAATTTCTTTTAATATTTAAAAATTGTTATTAACTATAAATTTTAATACTTAATAACTAACTTTTGGTTTAAAATACCTATCTATAGATACTATATCGATTAAGCTAACGATACAAAATTAACACTTTTCTAGCTTGTGACATATTTGTTTCAGCTTAATTATTAAGTTTCTTTAAATTTTACACTTACTATAATCTTCTCTACTTTTAAATCTAGGATAACCATGCTAACCAAAGTACTCAAACGCGACGGCACTACAGAAGAATTTCAACCTTACAAGATCGAAGATGCCATTAAAAAAGCATTCAAAAGCGAAGGTGTAACGTACGACGAAAGTATCTTTAAAGAGATTCTCAAACGTATTGAGAAAAAGCGGGTAGCAGCGGTCGAAGACTTCCAAGATATGATCGAACAAGAGCTTTATAAAACACGTTATTTTGACGTTATGCGCTCATTTATTCTCTATCGTCATACGCATAAAATGCAGCGTGAGCACATCTACGGGCTTAATGAAGATACAACCTACGTCAATTCAAGCCAAACGATTGAAGAGTATATTGGTAAAAGTGACTGGAGAATTAAAGCAAACTCCAACACGGGTTATTCCAATGCAGGTCTTGTTAACAACACCGCTGGAAAAGTGATCGCCAACTACTGGCTCGATAAAATTTACTCCAAAGAAGAGGGTTTAGCGCACAGAAATGGCGACTATCATATCCATGATTTGGACTGTTTAACCGCTTATTGTGCTGGCTGGAGTCTTCGAGTACTTTTGGATGAAGGTTTTAATGGTGTAAGGGGTCGCGTTGAAAGCCGTCCTCCAATGCATTTTAGAGAAGCACTCGGACAAATGGCAAATTTTTTAGGAATTTTACAAAGCGAGTGGGCAGGTGCACAAGCGTTTAGCTCTTTCGATACCTACTTAGCACCGTATGCATTTAAAGATAAAATCTCCTACAAAGAGATTAAAAAAGCAATCCGTAGCTTTATTTACAACTTAAATGTGCCCGCACGTTGGGGACAAAGCCCGTTTACCAACATTACCATTGACTGGACTGTGCCTAAAGACTTAGCCGATCAGATTCCAACGTCAAGCCAACGTCACCTCTTCAAAGAGATCAATGATGCTGAACTTCTTGATGAGGCAAAAAAACGTGGTGTCAATTCTCTTGAAGCTATGACCTATAAGCATTTCCAAAAAGAGATGAATCTCATCAATAAAGCTTACTACGAGGTGATGACCGAAGGTGATAAAACGGGGCAACCCTTTACATTTCCAATTCCTACGGTTAACATCACCGAAGATTTTGATTGGGATGGTGAAAATACCGAATTACTCTTTGAAAATACGGCAAAAATTGGCTCTTCTTATTTCCAAAACTTTATCGGAAGCCAATATGTCAGAGATGCCGATGGCAAGCTTATCGAAAACCCAAAGGCCTATAAACCAGGTCATGTTCGCTCAATGTGCTGTCGTTTACAACTCGATCTTAGAGAGCTTTTAAAACGTGGTGGTGGACTTTTCGGAAGCGCAGAGATGACAGGAAGCATTGGTGTTGTCACCCTCAATATGGCACGTCTTGGCTATCTTTATAAAGGTAATAAAAAAGAGTTGATGGCGCGTTTTGAATACTTGATGGATCTTGCAAAATCAACGCTAGAGAAAAAACGTGTTTTTGTTCAAGAGATGTATAACCGTGGACTTTACCCTTATACGGCTCGTTATTTACCAGGATTTAACAGCCATTTCTCCACTATCGGAGTCAACGGTATCAATGAAATGATCCGCAATTTTACAGAAGACAAGCACAATATTGCCGATGATTATGGAATGGAATTTGCTCACGAAATATTAGAATTTATGCGCAATAAAATGGTCGCTTATCAAGAAGAGACAGGCAATCTCTACAACCTTGAAGCAACCCCAGCAGAGGGTACAACATACCGTTTTGCGAAAGAAGATAAAAAACGCTACCCTGAGATCATCCAAGCAGGATCAGGAAAAAATGTTTATTACACCAATTCCTCTCAACTTCCTGCGAATTTTACCGATGATCCTTTTGAAGCATTAGATCTTCAAGATGATCTTCAATGCTCCTATACAGGTGGAACCGTACTGCATCTTTACATGAAAGAACGCATTAGTTCAAGTGAAGCGTGTAAAAAGTTGGTCAAAAATGTGATTACCAACTACCGTATGCCATACCTTACGATCACACCAGTCTTTTCGGTGTGTGAGAAACATGGCTACATTAGTGGTGAGCATGAATTTTGCCCAAAATGTGACGAAGAACTAGTCGAACAATACAAAAAAGGAGAAGCATCATGAGTAAAACGGAGATTTTAGAGAAATTAAGAGAAAAACGTACCAAATGTATCGTTTACACCCGTGTTATGGGTTACCATAGACCTGTAGAAAGTTTTAATGTTGGAAAAACAGGTGAACACAAAGAACGAACTCAATTTGTTGAGAGATGCTGCCATAAATAAACCAATCCATAGCATTACCAAATTTACGACGCTAGATTATCCGCATCATCTAGCGTCTATTTTTTGGTTTGCTAAGTGCAATATGACATGCCCTTATTGCTATAATCCTCAAATCGTACGAGATAATGGAACCATTAGCCTCGAAGCTGCCCTTCAATTTTTACAAAGCCGCAAAGGCCTTCTTGATAGTGTTGTTTTAAGCGGTGGAGAGTGTACACTTTACCCTCATCTTGAAACATTCTGTGAAACTATTAAAGCCTTAGACTATAAAATCAAAATTGACACCAATGGCTCTAATCCAACACTACTCGCTACTTTGATTGAAAAAGGGCTTGTGGATTACATTGCACTTGATTATAAAGCCCCTAAACAGAAGTATGAAAGCATGACACATTACCGCCATTTTGAACGCTTTGAGCAAAGCTTAAAGATGCTGATTCAAAGCCATTTTCCTTTTGAAGCTCGCACCACACTGCACAGTGATTTACTCACGCCAAATGACATCAATACTATCATTGAAGATTTACATGTAAAGGGCTATCAAGGTACCTATTACCTCCAAAATTATTTACATGTAGAACCCACCCTTGGCGCAACAAAAATGCAACAAAATCAGTTTGATTTGAGCCAACTAACCCCTCTTGTGCCCATAGAATTAAGAAATTTTTGATACAATAATCCCTTATACATCAAACCAACAAAACTATTTTGACTACGCAAGAGCACTAAAGCTTGCCAACTTTGTTAGTAGTCAATTTTAAAATAAAATGATACAAGGAATATTAGTGGAGCGCAAAAAAATCTATAACCCAAACTCAGATGAGAGCTTAAATGATCGCAGAGTCTTTGGCGGAAATCCACATGGAATTTTAAATTTTACCAAAGCAAAATACACTTGGGCACTCAAACTTTGGGATATGATGGAAGCCAATACATGGTTTCCAAAAGAGGTCGATACCACCAAAGATGTCATCGACTACAACCGTAATCTGACGGATGCTGAAAAGCGCATGTATGACCTTGTTTGGTCACAGCTTATTAGTATGGACAGCTTCCAAACCAACAACTTGACCGATAACATCAACCCTTATATCACAGCCCCAGAGATTAACGCGTGCCTTTCACGTCAATCGTATGAAGAGGCAAACCATTCTAAATCGTATGCCGTTATGGTCGAAGCGATTTGTGACAATACCGACCTCATTTATGAAATGGAAAAACACGATGAGGTTTTGCGTCGTAAAAATGACTATATTTCAAGCGTATACGAAGAGCTTGCAGGCGATGTTACCGATGAAAAACTTGTCCTTGCTATGTTTGCAAACCAAATTTTAGAAGGTATCTATTTTTACTCAGGCTTCACCGCGATTTACGCTCTTGCAAGAGCGGGAAGAATGCTTGGTAGTGCTCAGATGATCCGCTTTATTCAGCGCGATGAAATCACGCACCTTCTCATCTTTCAAAACATGATCAATTCTGTTCAAAAAGAGCGCCCAGATCTTTTCACACCTGAGCTTAAAGCCAAAGTGTATGATATGTTTCAAAAAGCCGGTGACCTTGAAATAGAGTGGGGTAAATACATCACGCAAAATCAAATTATGGGCTTTACCGATGACATCATTGAGACGTACATTCATTACCTCATTGACGACCGATTAAGCGCTGTAGGATTTGAAAAACTCTACAATGCCAAACATCCAATCAAATGGGTTGATGACTTTTCAAAATTTAACGATCAAAAAACAAACTTCTTTGAAGGCAATGTCTCAAATTACAGTAAAGGAAGTCTCTCATTCGATGACTTCTAAACCGATGCTCTGTGCTTTACAATTTCCCTATGAAGGGCGATGCTTTGAGGAGAATTTTGCAACCTTGCAAGCTTTGCTTGAGCAAACACCTCCAAATAGCATTGTTTTAGCACCAGAGCTCTGTTTAAGCGCTTACAGTTACGATAAAATGGAAGAGGCCGCAGAATTTTCTTCCATGATACTCCCCGACCTTGCAAAACTTTCTACATGTAAAACATTTGGGCTTACTTTAATCGAAAAAACAGATACAGGATATGTGAATAACTTCAAACTTTTTCATCATGGTGAACTTATCTATACACGTGCCAAATCAAAACTGTTCACTTTAGGCGAAGAAGAAAACTACTTTAGCTCAGGAAATACGGAAGAAATCAGTATCATTGATGTTGATGGAATAAAAATTGCTGTACTTATCTGCTTTGAACTTCGCTTTCCAAGCCTTTGGGAGCAAATCAAAGGAGCCGATCTGATTTTAGTACCTGCATACTGGGGCAAACTTCGCAAAAAACACTTTGAAGTGCTTACGACGGCATTGGCAATCGCCAATCAAGCGTATGTACTGTGTGCGAATGGCGCCGATGAAAGTATGGCTAAAGGTAGTGCGATTATTTCTCCTTTTGGTGACGTTACCATCGATGACAGTAGCAGACTTATAATGCACGCTTTTGATCTTCATGAGATCAAAAAAATGCGACGATATCTTGACATAGGATTAAACCATAATGCCGCAAACGGCTCACTTTAACACCAAAATACGTTTCCAAAAACATAAAAAAATGGCAGATGAAATTGCCAAAATATGTCCTATTAGTCCCAATGTCTATGATGCTTTTTGCCAGAGTGAGCGTGAGCTCTTTGTGCCACAAGGCATGAGTATGCATGCTTATAAACTCGATGCTCTCCCACTTGTTGCCAACCAATGGATCAGCTCACCGTTAACCGTAGCCAAAATGACCGAAGCGCTTACATGTAAAGGTGCGGACAGTGTTTTAGAGATCGGTTGTGGAAGTGGTTACCAAGCGCTTATTTTAAGTAAAATTATCCGCAGAGTCTTTACTATTGAACGCATTGAACGCCTTCTGAAAGAAGCACGTGAGCGCTTTAAAACGTTAGGCATTACCAACATACACACGCGCTTTGACGATGGTCAAAATGGCTGGAGAGAGTTTGCTCCCTATGATCGCATCCTTTTTTCAGCTTCAACGCCGGAAGTGCCTCAAAAACTCTTTGAACAGTTAAAAGTAGGGGGAATTTTGGTAGCACCCATTGAAAAGGGCGATAAACAGATTATTACCCGTTTTATTAAAACAGAAGAGGGGATACGCAAAGAGACAATCGGTGATTGCCTCTTTGTACCTGTTAAAGACGGAAGAGAGTTTTAATACTTTTTAACAATTTGCTTAATTAACAGTTGTGGTGTAACAAGCCCTCGATAATCGTTACGTGAAACCGTAAAGAGTATATCAATGCGATCCCCTTGTTTAGCTTTCACATCGTAGTTGAAGAAAAGCGCTTCAAGAGCATTATTCCCCTCTTGTAAAATGAGTTTTAAATGTTGCCCATCTTTGCCAATCAAACGATCAACCTTCACAGCAATGTTTCGTAACAAAAAGCTTGGTTTTGGGTTTTTTTGCCCATAAGGCTCTTGGTTTTCCAAAATTTCCAAAAGTTCAAAATCAATCTGATCGGCAGTAATCTCGCCCAAAAGATCATTATCAGCTTCTAAAACTTCTTGGGTAAATTGGCTTGAAGCTTTTTCTAAATTGGTGCGAAATTGCTCCAAATGTTTAATCTCAATGGAAACACCCGCAGCGCCTTTATGACCGCCGTAGCCTAGTAAAATCTCTTCTTGAGAGCGAATCAACTCTAAAATATCCACATCGCCTATGCCCCTCGCACTCCCCTTGGCTCTTTCATCTCGAATAGAGAAGACAATAGCAGGCTTTTTAAAGCGTTTAGAAAGCCGTGAAGCGACAATCCCGACGATACCCTCATGCCACTCTTCACCCCATGCCACGATGATATTTTCAGCCTCTTTGACGTAAGGAAGCGTTGCTTCAAACAAAAGACGCTCTTCTTCTTTGCGCGCTTCATTCAAAGAGACAATATAATCAAGTTTTTGTAGAGCATCATCCACATTTTTTGACTTCAAAAATTCATAAGAGAAGATAGCATCTTCCATGCGCCCAGAGCTGTTAATCAAAGGAGCAATTAAAAAAGAAATATCATCTCCCTCTAAAGTTGCTTTACCAAAGTACTGTTTTATCGCCTCAAAAGCAGCACGTGGAGAGCGATTAAGTTCAACTATGCCTTTTTTAACCATCACACGATTCATGCCCACAAGTTCCATCATATCTGCCATAATGGCGATACAAAGTAGGTCTAAGAAGCTGGAGAGGTCATATTCAACGCCTAGCTCTTCTTTGAGCGCTGCGACTAAATACCATGCGACTTGCGCCCCACAAATTTCACAATGAGGAAAAGCACAATCTTCTTGTTTCGGATTGACAATAGCATACGCATCAGGCAAAACAGAAGGAATGCTATGGTGATCGGTAATGATCAAATCAATCCCTTGTTCTTTGCAAATCTGAGCTGCTTCAATGGCAGAGATGCCGTTATCTACGGTGATAATCACATGCACATCAAGCTTTGCGACAATGTCTGGATTTAAGCCATAGCCATCGGTAAAACGGTTAGGAATAATCAAGGAGTAATCAACCCCTAGATCATCAAAAAATTGGCTTAAAATAACCGAAGAGATTACACCATCAACATCATAATCACCGACAATGGCAATACGCTCACCGTTACGCATTGCCGATGCAATGCGTTTTGAAGCACGTGCAATATCTTTTAAAGAGGAGGGCTTAGGAATTTCATTTAAACGGGTACACTCGTCATTCTCGAACCTGCTTTGAAGAATCCGTTTTATCTCCTCTTTGGTCAGTACCTTAACCATTTTGGCGTTGTGTTAAAGCCGCTTTAGCAAAGCCTACAATGGTTTTGTTAGGGTTTGTTAAACGAGAGGTAAACTCAGGGTGAAACTGAACACCTAAAAACCATGGATGCCCTTTAAGCTCCACCGCTTCGATCAGGCCATTGCTTTCGCCACTAACGATAAGGCCCGCTTTCTCAAAAGCTTCACGATACGCTGGATTGGCTTCGTATCGGTGGCGGTGACGTTCGCGGATTACTTTAGCACCATCATAGACTGATCGTAACAATGAGTCTGGTTTTGTCTCACACTCATAGCCACCCAAACGCATCGTACCGCCAAGTGGGCTTTGGAATGTACGCAGTTGTTTCTGACCACTTGCATCCATAAAAGAGTCGATCAAATAGATAATTGGGTTTTTACATGTAGGATTAAATTCAGCCGAATTCGCATCTTCAATGTGAAGCACGTTACGTGCAAATTCAATCATCGCAAGCTGCATTCCAAGACAGATTCCAAGGTAAGGAATTTGATGTTCTCTTGCATAACGAATGGCTGCCATTTTACCGACAACGCCACGTTCGCCAAAACCACCAGCAACCAAAATACCATCGACATCAGAGAGAATATCTTCGCAACCTTTTTCTTCAATGACTTCTGAGTCAACCCAGCGAATTTTCACTTTCGCATTAAGATGTGCGCCCGCATGAATTAAGGACTCTGTGAGTGATTTATAAGATTCTTTAAGGTCAAGGTATTTACCTACAAAAGCGATCATTAACTCATCACGTGGAGCAATAACACGTTTCACTAAAAGATCCCACTCGTCCATGTGCGGTGTCAAATCTCCAAGATCAAGCGTCTCAGAAATCGGCGCTAAAATGTTTTCTTTTAAGAAACTAAGGGGCACTTGATAAATCGTGGTCGCATCCAAACACTCAATAACCGAATTACGTTCAACACCACACGAAAAAGCAAGTTTATTTTTAAGCTCTTTTGGAAGTGGGTATTCTGAACGACAAATAAGCATATCTGGCGTTATACCAATACGACGAAGCTCTTGAACAGAGTGTTGTGTTGGTTTGGTTTTAAGTTCCCCTGCAGCTTTGATAAAAGGTACAAGGGTAAGATGAATGTTCATCGCTCTGCGCTTGCCGAGTTCACTTTTAAGAGAACGAATGGCTTCTAAAAAAGGCAAACCTTCGATGTCGCCAACGGTTCCACCAATCTCTACAATTAAAATATCTTTACCACGTCCTGCTTCTTTGATACGATTGGCAATCTCATCAACGATGTGAGGAATCACTTGAATCGTTTTACCAAGATAATCACCACGGCGTTCTTTTTCGATAACCGCAGAGTAAACGCGCCCTGTTGTGAAATTGTTGGCTTGGGTTAGATTTTCATCTAAAAAGCGCTCATAATGCCCAAGATCAAGATCTGTCTCTGCACCATCATCGGTTACAAAAACCTCTCCGTGCTCCAAGGGACTCATCGTACCTGGGTCTACGTTGATGTAAGGATCTGCCTTGAGAATACTGACTTTAAAGCCAACATTTTTTAAAAGTGTAGAGATACTCGCCGCTGCTATGCCTTTACCAAGAGAGCTTAAAACGCCTCCAGTAATAAAAATATACTTTGTTTCGTGATTGGACATAATCTTTCCGCCTCATTATTATTTAATGCCTTGATTATATCAAACGTAAGCTAATAAAGGGTTTATCTTATCTGTTTTAACGCAGTCAAAAAAGGGGAGAAAGCCTCATAAAAAACGCTTATGAGGCTTTACATGTAAAACTATTTTACTTTATCGTGGAAGTAATTGGTTGCTTCAACAAAGCCCTCAATAGAGCCACAGTCAAAACGTCTTCCGGTAAATTTATACGCAATAACTTTACCTTGGCGCGCGAGTTCTAAAAGCGCATCGGTAATCTGAATTTCACCACCTTTGCCAGGTTTTGTATTTTCAATCACTTCAAAAATCTCAGGCGTTAAAATATAACGACCGATGATGGCTAAATTGGTTGGCGCATCTTTTGGATCTGGTTTTTCAACCATGTTTGAAACACGAAGAACTGACTCATTGCCATCAACAATTTTGCCATCAATGACACCATATTTGTTTGTATCTTCTTTAGGAACTTCTTCAATGGCAACAACACAACAGCGGTATTTTTCATACACTTCGACCATCTGTTTAAGTACGGGATCGTCATCGTTATTGTCACATAAGTCATCTGCCAAAATAACGGCAAATGGTTCATCACCAATCAATGTTTTACCGGTAAGAATCGCATGTCCCAAGCCCTTCATCTCAACTTGTCTGGTATAACTAAAAGTACAATTATCGATAAGATTACGAATTTCTGTAAGGTAACTCTCTTTTGAAGTTCCTTTGATTTGGTGCTCTAGCTCATAACTGACATCGAAGTGATCCTCAATGGCACGTTTACCGCGACCTGTGACGATTGCCATCGTATCAATACCAGCACTTACGGCTTCTTCAACACCATATTGGATCAATGGTTTAGTAAGAACAGGTAACATCTCTTTAGGCATCGCTTTGGTTGCTGGTAAAAATCTTGTACCGTACCCAGCCGCAGGGAAAAGACATTTTTTAACAGATTTTAGACTATTGATTTTGCTATATTTTGAGATACTTGACAATGTATCGCTCCTGAAAATTTTAAATGTGAAATTTTATCTTAATTTTGCTCTTTTTTCTATGAGTAACAAATTTAAACATCTCACATTCTTTTTTTTCAACCATCTTTTTTTTTCATATAATTGTCATCTAAATGTGCTACCCTAATACTTTTATCTTAAAATTATATTTGAGGGATACGATGCTTCAACGTCATTTTTTAAAAATTAGTGCCTTTTTTGTTATTTTAGGAGCAGGTCTTTTTGTATCCTCACTGTTTATCCCACAGCCTTTTGTCATTGGACTGGCAACTATTATACTTTTGGTAGTATTGTTATTTAGCGTGTATCAAACGATCATTCGCCCACTTGCAAACGCTTTGGAACTTTTAGCGACTTTTGACGCTAGAGATAAAACGATTCGAGAAGCACACCAAAAAGAGTTTTTACATGTAACGGAAAAGAATAGCTTATTGCAAGCACTTTTTCCAAAAATTTATCGCCTTGTCACACTCTTAACCTATTTGAGCGAAAATTACTCACAAAGTGCTGGTAAAAATTCTATTGCCACAGCACAACTCATGTATTCGATTGATATGATGTCAAAAAAACTGGAAGAAAAAGCTGCTTCAATTTCAGACATCTCCGCTTCAGCACAAAATATTTTTGATCATGTCAACCGTGTTAGTTCCAATTCGCAAGAGGCTTCTTCCTTTGCAAAACTTTCCATGAGTGAGAGCCGTAAAAGTATCAATGAACTCAATGAAATTATTCAGAGAATGAACACGATTAACATCCAAACAGCCGATGCGTCTTCCAAAGTCAATGAGCTGAAAGAAAAATCTATCACCATCCAAAACGTTACGACCGTCATTGATGATATTGCTGATCAAACCAATCTTTTAGCCTTGAATGCCGCGATTGAAGCAGCACGTGCTGGAGAACATGGACGTGGGTTTGCCGTTGTTGCAGATGAGGTTAGAAATTTAGCTGAACGAACCTCCAAATCAACAGGTGAAGTCAACATCGTCATTAAGCAGATTCAACAAGATACAACCGATGTTTTTTCCAGTATTGAGTCATTAAGAGAAGAAGTTGATCACGCCACTCAAAAAGTACAACATGTCGGAGAGGAGATTAAACTCTTTATCGCCAATGCTGAAAAAATCGAACAGCAAATTGCCAATATTGCTCAAAGTTCTGACTATAACAGTGAACAGCTCCTCAGTATCAAAGAAGCCATCTCAAAAATTAGTGACCAACTTGAATCGGGCACAAAAGAGATGAAGTCTATTTCGGGACAAACACAAGCGATTATTTCTGGAGCTGAGGAAGCACATGAAAATCTCAGCGCTTTTGCGATGGATGAGTATCATGAAAAAATGTACCAAATGTGCTTGCACGCAAAAAAACAAGTAGAGCAAGTTTTTGAGATGGCTATTCAAAGTGGAAAACTCAGTGTTGAAGATATTTTCGACACAAACTTTAAACCTATCCCAAATACCAACCCTCAAAAATTCACCAATCGATACGATCATTTTACGGATCAAGCGTTTCCTGAGATTATTGATTCTATTTTAAAAGAAAATGCACAAACACTTTATTATTCAATCGCCATGGATAAAGCGGGTTACATTTCAACGCACAACTACAATGCTCGCGCACCGCTCACGGGTGACTACCAAAAAGATCTTTTTGGTAACCGTAGCAAACGCATCTTTACGGATACGGGAGTAAGAGGTGCAAACCACGAAAAACGCGTTCTACTTCAAACCTACCGCAGGGAAAATGGCGACATTATGCACGACATCTCCATTCCTATTTATGTAAAAGGTCGTCATTGGGGCGGATTTAGAATAGGGTATAAACCTAAAAATTGATCACCTTCTACAAGAAGGGTAACAAAAGACTCTTCTTGTCACTTTTACACATTTCTGCTTAAAAAACCCTCATTTTACTTAAATTTAACTTATTTTATATATTTAATACTATTATTTTCATTAAATTTAAAGTGTAAAAAAGTTACCAAAAAGAAGTTAATAAAAATAATTTTATATGTTTTATTGTATTTTAAGTTTTAAGTGCATATAATTCCGAAAATCTAAAAAGGAGCCGTCAAGATGAAAAAGTTAAATGTAGTAAAAGCTGGAATAGCTATGACGCTTATCAATGCTGTTTTATTTGCTGTGGGCTTTGTATACTTAGCACAAACACAATCGTTGTAATAATAGATAATAACCGAAAAGTATTCAGAAAGAGTGTAATTTTAGGATAGCATTCTAAAGTCACACTCTTCTTTTAAATAGTTATTCTTCTATATTCTCTTCGCCGAGCATCTCGCGCATTTTGCGCTCCATTCGTTTTTCAAATGCTTCATTTGAAGGTGAATCTTCACAAGAAAATTTAGCTTTCCCGTAAAGTACACATCCTTTATCACCCGGATCACACTCTTTTTTAATGATGTCGCAAGTCCCTTCTACATCATGAGGGCAAGTCCAACCACCTTTATTCATATAAATCCTTACATGTAATGTTTAACAAGCGTGCTAATACCACCTACAACAAACTGTACGGCAATAGCACCAACAATTAAACCCATCAAACGACTCACAATCTTTTGCCCCGTAATCCCTAAATAGTGTCGAATGTAAATACTGTTTTTAAAAGAGAGGTAAACACTTAATGCCACAATCAAATAAGCGATAATGAGTGCAGCAACAGAGATAATACCTTCACTATGTCCTCGCAAAATAATAATCGTAGCAAAAATACCTGGTCCAAAAGTGATGGGAATACCCAAAGGAATCACCGAAAACTCATCATTTTTGATCGCTTCTTCGCGTTCTTCTTCTGTTTGGTTTTTGGATTCCATAGAACCTTGCACCATTTTGATTGCCGTTAACAACAGTACGATTCCACCCATTACTTTAAGCGAATCAATCTCGATGCCAAAAAGATTGAGCAAAAAATTACCCGTCAATAAAACAACAAAGAAAGCCACAATGATTGTCATCGTAGCCTTCCAAGCAATTTGATTAATATGTTCTTTCGTTGTACTCTGAGGCAGAAGTGAGAGCATAATAGCACTCACTCCTAAAGGATCGACAATCGCCATCATCGTGATAGTATGTTGTAGTAAAAGATTTAGAAATTCAACCATTATGCATCAGTCTTTAAAACAGCGCCGCTGCTTGCGTTCGTAACGAGTTGGCGGTATTGCTTCAACCAGCTTCCTTGAATGGTTTTCACTTTTGGTTTGAATGCAGCTTTACGACGTGCCAATTCTGATTCATCAATCAACGCTTCAATGGTATAAGCATCGACATCGATCTGTATGGTGTCACCATCATGCAAAAGACCGATTAACCCACCCTCAGCTGCTTCTGGACTTACGTGACCAATACTAAGACCTCTGGTTGCGCCAGAGAAACGTCCATCCGTAATAAGCGCAACATCAGCACCAAGCCCCATACCCATAATTAAACTCGTAGGAGAGAGCATCTCTTGCATACCTGGACCTCCGCGCGGTCCTTCGTAGCGAATGACAACAACATCACCTTTTTTCACTTTTCCACCCACAATACCCGCAAGCGCTTCTTGTTGAGAATCAAAACAGACCGCTTTACCGATAAATTGACGACCACCTACAATGCCTGCTGTTTTGATAACGCAGCCCTCAAGTGCCAAGTTACCAAATAAAATAGCCAACCCGCCCACTTTTGAATAAGGATTTTCAAGTGTATGAATGATAGCGGTATCTTTGATCTCAGCGTTTGCGATGCGCTCACCAACACTCTCGCCCGTAACGGTTAGATTATCTAAGTGTAAAATCCCATTATCACGTCTGCTTACTTCTTTCATCACTGCACTCACGCCACCCGCACGGTTGATGTCTTCCATGTGAACGGTTGAAAGCGAAGGAGCAATTTTAGCGATATGCGAAACATTTTTGCTGATCTCATTAATGTCTTTGATCGCAAAGTTAACGCCCGCTTCTTTAGCAATCGCTAACATGTGAAGAACAGTGTTTGAACTTCCACCCATTGCCATGTCGACGGCAAAAGCATTGCGTACGGCTTTTTCATTAAGAATATTACGGATTTTAAAGCGATCGTCAATGGCGATCTCGCAGATACGTTTTGCTGCAGCTCGCAAAAGTACTTCACGCTCAGGGGTTAGGGCTGGAATGGTGCCATTACCTGGAAGAGCAATGCCCATCGCTTCCATAAGGGTATTCATACTATTGGCAGTAAACATTCCCGAACAAGAACCTCCGCTTGGACAAGCATTGCATTCAATGTCTTTAAGCTCTGCTTCGTTAATGTCACCCTTTTCAAATTTTCCAACCGCTTCAAAAGCCGTCGTTAAGTCAATCGGTGTTCCCTCTTTGGTATAACCTTTTTTCATTGGTCCACCGCTGACAAAAACCGTCGGAACATTGACACGAAGCGCACCCATAATCATACCTGGAACGATTTTATCGCAGTTAGGTATACAAATCATCGCATCAAGCATGTGTGCGTTCATCATCGTCTCAATCGAATTGGCTATAAGCTCACGACTTGGAAGCGAATAAAGCATACCATCATGCCCCATCGCAATACCATCATCAACACCTATCGTATTGAACTCAAATGGCACACAGCCGTTCTTGCGAATCTCATCTTTGATGATAACAGCATACTCATGCAAGAAGAAGTGACCAGGAATAATATCGATATAAGAGTTGGCTACTCCAATAAATGGTTTATTAAAATCTTCATCTTTTAAACCTGTTGCTCTAAACAAACTTCGATGTGGCGCTCTGTTGTACCCTTTTTTGACTTGATCACTACGCATCAATTATTCCTTAAAAATTTTTTTAATTATAGCAAAACCACTCTAAAAAAGCTTACATGTAAAGAAATTTGCACGAATGACTTTACATTTGAAAAAAAAACTGCTATACTCTCATCTCTTTTTTAGACGCGGGAATAGCTCAGTGGTAGAGCACAACCTTGCCAAGGTTGGGGTCGCGAGTTCGAACCTCGTTTCCCGCTCCATTTAGTTTTGTTTAGAGAAGAAATGCGTTGCCCGGATGGCGAAATTGGTAGACGCAAGGGACTTAAAATCCCTCGGGAGTTTTTCCTGTGCCGGTTCAAATCCGGCTCCGGGCACCACCTGATAAGATTTGGTGGCGATATAGCCAAGCGGTAAGGCATGGGCCTGCAAAGCCTTGATCCCCGGTTCAAATCCGGGTGTCGCCTCCACCTTTATAATTATTATCATTTATAAAACTTCTGTCGGGAGATGGCAGAGCGGCTTAATGCGGCGGTCTTGAAAACCGTTGAGGGTAATACCTCCGGGGGTTCAAATCCCTCTCTCCCGGCCACTTCATACTAAAATCCTAAAATACCAACTTTATTGAACTACTTTTTTTAAAGTAGCTAACGAGTAGCTACTTTAATTTAACTCAAACGTTTACAATTTCCACTTTTATCGACTTAAATGCCGCTGTTAAAATCAACTCATCACATCTATCGCCAAAAAGATTGTTGATTTTTGATTTGGCGTGGTGAAAGGTGCAAAACAGTGTTTTGGGTTGGACTTTGTCGGTAAATTTAACCGTTAGTGGAGCACTTTGTCCAAATTCTGTTTTTAATATCACTTTTTCACTGGTAAAATCTGCCGCATCGTCTTCGTGTACCAGTAAAATTGTTTCATCATAACGCTTATTGAGCCTCTCACTGCGACTGGTTTGCGAAGCATTGTTATACTGCGCCAGTGTTCGCCCCGTGGTAAGATGGTAGCCTGTGAGTCTTTTTTCATGGATTTCTTGCACCATGCCACGAAACTCATACTGGTGGTAATGAAACTCACCGTAGCCATCTTCGGTTCGAAAGTCGAGTTGATGTAAAATCGGTGTATCTTCGGTGTGTACAGGCCATTGAAGCCCGCGAACGCGGTGGCGTTCGAGTCTGTTGTAACTTGCACCCGAAAAACGTCTGTATGCCACTTCTCGCACTTCATCCCAAATCTGTTTAGAATCTTCATAGGCGTAATGTCCGCCCATTTTATTTTCAAGGTGTTGAATCACTTCCCAGTCATCGGGTAGATCAGACTTCACAAGCGGTTGCGAGAGGTGAAGACGGCGCATCGCGTTGACATAAACACCTGTTTTTTCATAAGCAGATTTCACACCGATGACAATGTCCGCCCGATTGGCGATTTCGGTCATAAAAAGCTCTTGAACCATAATAAATTCGACGTTATCGAGTGCACGGTTCACTTTGTTACTGTTGGGGTGAACATGCGTGAGATCTTCACCCATATTGATCACCGCTTTAATGCGACCCTCTAACATCTCATTGACAAGTTCAGGCGTCATCAGTCCTATCTCTTTGGGTGTTTGATAATCGGGGTCGTAGTAAGGAAGCATACCCATATCGCAAGCGCCTTGGACGTTGTTTTGCCCACGAAGTGGCATCAGTCCTGCACCTTGCTTACCGATGTTTCCTGTCATAAGGGCTAAATGCGTTATCGCCATTACCGCATACGAGCCATCAATGTGTTCGGTAATGCCAAGACCCCAGAAAATCATCGACTTTTTGAGTGCGTATTCTCGCGCCACTTTTGGGATGAGTTTACTTAAACTTTCATAGCCTTCAATCTGCTCAAAATACTTTGGATTTGCATACGGGTCATTTAAAATTTTCTCTTTAAACGCTTCAAACCCTTTGGTGCGATCGGCTAGAAAATGCTCATTGTAAAGCTCTTCGGTAATGATGACATACGCCATCATATTTAAAACAAGCAGATTCGCTTCATGCGGAATGATGCCTTTGTATTTGGCAAAACGGTGTAGCGTGATTTCTCGCACATCAAAAACGGCTAAATTGTCATGCTTTCCCGCCACATCCACAATGCGGTTGGAGATAATCGGGTGCGCTTCTGTGGTATTGGAGCCAAAAACAATCATAAATTCGGCATTGTAGATGTCATTGTAAGGATTGGTCGCAGCACCCTCGCCGATGGTCGTACGCATGCCTTTAAGGCTTGGGGAGTGACAGATGCGCGCGCAGTTATCGACATGCGGAGAATTGAGGGTATTGCGGGTGAATTTTTGCAGCAGGTACGAACTCTCGCACGATGTCCTTGCCCCTCCGATGGAGCAGACACTTGTGCGTCCGTACTTTGCTTGGATCTCTTGAAGTTTCATCGCCGCTGCAGTGGTGGCAGCATCGAGCGTTGTCTCAACCCACGTCTCATCCAACTCTTTTACATGTAAAGATATTGCCTCAAAAATTGCGGGGTTTTTTGCTAAAAAGCTTTTGCGAATGCGTGGGATTCTAAGACGATCGGGAGCATTCACAAACTCAAAACCGTATTTGCCTTTGACGCAAAGATTTCCCTCTGAGACCACACCTTCAGGATGAGCGAAAATGCTTTGAATTTTATTGTCTTTGACATTGGCGGCAATGTCACACCCAACGCCACAGTACGTACAAACGCTGTCGATTACTTCAACATGTTCCATGTTTATTCACCTTTGGTATAGAAAAAATCTCCATGAACAGACTCATTTTTGATTTTTTTAGTCGCACTCGCTTTGAGCGCATCGTAACGTGCAACATCTATTTTTTGCTCGCCCATTGTTGCGTTTTTATCTTTGCCAGAAACTTCCGCATTGAGCACTTCACACTCTTTTTTAGTCAATCTCTTTTTGAGAAGTAGTGCCAACTCTTCATCGCTTTTGGTCAGTGGACGCTTGTCGCCCATGACCATTAAAATGATTTTTCTAGCTTCCAATTCGTTTAATTTCATGTTGCCCTCTTCAAGTTATTGCGCGTATTATAGCCTAACGAAACTTTTGCTATACTCACCTTTATTTGTTACATAAAGGTTAACCATGATTATCTACATTCACGGATTTGGCTCGAGCGGAGAGGCGAGTAAAGCAAAAATGCTTCGTGCTTATTGCCAAGAAAATAAAATTCGCTTTATTGCACCATCACTGCCTACAATTCCAGATCTTGCGATTAAAACGCTGAGTGAGCTTATCGAATCTTATCAGGACAATGAACCTGTATACCTCATGGGTTCATCACTTGGTGGCTATTATTCGCTTTATCTCAGCGATAAATACAATCTTAAAGCGGTACTGATTAATCCTGCGGTGAATGCACCTGAAACACTACAGCGAGCAATTGGACATGGGGTGAATTACTATGACAACTCTGCATACGAATGGAATGAGTCACATCTTGAGATGCTTGAAAGCTATGAGATTGAAGAGCCAAATCTTGAAAACCTATTCGTTCTGCTTCAACAAGGCGATGAGGTGCTAGACTACGAAGAGGCGCTTGACTTTTTAGAGGGCGCTAAAATGGTTGTCGAAGAGGGTGGCAATCACAGCTTTGAAGGTCTGGATCGCCACTTAGAAGGGATTAAACGCTTTTTCGGCGTCGCTTTAAAATTGTAATATTGTTGAGCCGTTTTACCGCCCACAATGAAAGCAGTGTACCTAAAATAATAAAGAGGTCGATTTTCTCGTCCAAAAAGAGCACACTAAGTATAATTGCTGAAAACGGCACCAAAAAGACAAACGAACTTACCTCTGCCGCGCCTAGTTTTTCAATGCCTAAAAAATAGATGGTATTGGCAAATGTCGTTGCGGCAAAGGCGATAAGGGCGAGATTGAGCCAAAAGATGCTATCGAGCGTATCATAAGCGATGGTGCTAGGTTCGACAAAAAAGAGCCACACTAACGCAACCGTGACAACGTACATGTAAAACGTAAAGACAATAGGCGAGATTTTGGTTGATTTGGAGCTTAAGATAGTCAAACCCGCCCACGAAATCGCCGCTAAAATAAAGTAGAGATTTTGAATAACCAGTATGTGCTCTTTATCAAACGTCCAGACATGAAGCATTGTTAAAACGCCTGCCGCTCCGAGTGCGAGTGAAAAAGTGTCTTTGCGTGTCATCTTTTTACTTCCCATAAGCGCTAATATCAAAAACGTCATCACGGGAATCATCGGCGTGACCATCGCACTTCCAAGCGAAGCTGTGCCATATTTGGTACCAAAATAAAAAAAGTTCATATACGCAATGAGTGTTATTGAGGTCAAAACGACCAAACCAAAGCTTTTGAGGTCGATTTTAAAGGAACGTTTTAGTCCGATGATGATGGGCACCATCGTCACCGCTGTAATGCCAAAACGCAAGAAAATCATCTCGTACGCACCGATGTAATGTCCTATGATTTTGACATTGACCCACGAGCCACCCCATGCGACCATTGAGAGAAAAAGTAAAAAGAAAAAAAGATTTTTATTTGCCATGGTAACTCCTTGGCGCGAAGTGTACTCTTTTTGGTTTTATTTATATAGAATAAAATTGCTTTTTTGAAGCAGAGTTTTGGGCGAATAACCGTAAATTTTACGAAAAGAGCGGATAAAATGCGACTGGTCGCTAAAGCCCGCATGAAGCCCTGCGAGAGCAAGTGATTCACCCTCTAAAACAAGCTCTTTTGCTCTATGGATGCGCTCTGCAATGATGTATTGATGCGGCGTTAGACCCGTATGATTCTTAAAAAGCCTTAGAAAATGGTACTTGCTCACCATTGCTGCTTCGGAGAGGTTTTCTAGTGAAATCTCCGTATCCAAATATTCATGGATATATTCAACCGCCATTGACATGGTGTTTTTTTCTTTACATGCAAAAGGATAAGGCGTGGCTAAACGTGTATAGTTGGCTATGAGATATGAAAGTGCATTGATAAGTTTAGACTCCGTAACCATCGCCTCTTCATGCGTATAAACACTGCGAAAAAAAGAGACTAACCGCCTGTAAAGTTCATCATCTTGGATGATGTGCTTCTCAAAAACAGGCATCTTTTTTTCTCCATACATCTGTTCATAAAGATTGCTCAAAAGTTCAACATTGGGGTAAAAGTTGGTGTATTGCCATGCGTGAGAGTCACCACAATGCACCTCCCCTGGGTTAATCACGCGTGTGGAGTATTGATACGCGAGGGTCGTTTTGTGCTCATGTATGGACTTAAAAATGCCATCGTGCGTCAGTCCAATAGTGTAAGTGTCGTGAAAATGGTTGGTAAATTTACCATTGGAGTTGGTGATATTCTCAAAAATAGTATCACTGAGAAGAGATGCTTTCATGGCAAAAGTATAACGCAATTTTACATGTAAAAATAGTACAAAATTGCGCGCTTAGTACCGTGTAAATTTAACTGCTTGTGCTTTGCCCTCAATGCCACTTAAGCGATTCCATGAAGCACCAAGTTTTGTATAGCGTACATAGATGAGCGCATCAGCACCTTTTTTGAGCGCTTCTTCTTTCAGTTTGGCTTCAACGGCTTCTTGTTTTGGCTCTTCGCCCCACGGGTTGATTTTGGTCACACTTGCACTCACTTCACCAAGACTGGCATAAGGTCGATCGGTGATGTCAAGCTCGTACATCAAGATATTATTTGGAAGTGCTATCTTTACTTCAGAAACAACCGGAGCAGGTGTAGTTGGTGCTTTTTGACTCCAAAAATCATAGTTGAAACTCATGCTACATCCTGAGAAAAAGCCTAAACACATTAGCATTGCTACCCACTGTTTCATCACACACTCCTTAAAAGATAGGCAAAGTTTACCATTTTTAGCGTTACATGTAAAATTTTGATCTATAATATAATTTTACAAAGGAGGCACCATGCAAAATGTGATCCTAGATATTGCTAAACAAGCTATCCATGATAGTTTTAACCACACTTCCACAATCGATACGAAGGCACTATTGGAGTGCTATCCCGAACTCTCTAAGCCTAAAGCGACCTTTGTCACCCTTACGCTTGATCATCAACTGCGTGGGTGTATTGGCTCGCTCATTGCGCACCGACCACTTTTAGATGACCTCATTCACAACGCCCAAGCTGCAGCTTTTGAAGACCCACGTTTTTATCCGCTGAGTCCTGAAGAGTTTTCGCGCGTACATATCGAAGTTTCACTTTTGAGTGAACCAGAAGTCGTCGTATACTCTGACATTGAAGACCTTAAAAGCAAGGTTACCGTGGGCGTTGATGGTATTATCCTCCAAAGAGGGTCTCGTAAAGCGACATTTTTACCGCAAGTTTGGGAGCAACTGCCAACATTTGAGCTTTTCTTTTCACATCTATGCCAAAAAGCAGGATTAGAGTCTGGTTGTCTAGAAAGTCATCCTGACATCTGGCACTATAGAGTTGAAAAGGTGAAATAATGCACTATTTTAAGGCTGAAGGAGCACGACTTGTTTGCCTTTTATGTGCGCATTATTGCCATCTTAAAGAAGGGCAAGTGGGCATTTGTGGTGTCAACAAAAATGTTGATGGCGCCATTCAAAACCTTGTTTACGGCTATCCTGTAGCCATGCACGTTGATCCTGTGGAAAAGAAACCACTGTATCATTTTTTACCCGATTCTAGAGCTTTTTCTCTTGGAACGATCGGGTGTAATTTTAAATGCCCTTTCTGTCAAAACTGGAGTATTTCGCAAGAAAAATCTTTACATGTAACAGAGTATTTTGCCCCTTTGCAAATTGTTGAAATGGCACTCAAATACGAATGTGCTTCCATCGCTTACACCTACAATGAGCCCACTATTTTCTACCCCTATGCCAAAGATATTGCTCTTTTAGCCCATGAAAAAGGCATCAAAAACATCTTCGTTACCAATGGATTTGAATCTAGCGAAGTGATTGATGATATGGTAGGCATTATTGATGCTGCCAATGTTGACCTCAAATCCTTTAACCACGACTACTACAAAAAAGAGCTTGGAGGAGGGCTAGAAGCCATCTTGGAAAACCTCAAACACTTCAAGCGTAACGGCATTTGGATCGAAGTCACTACACTTATTGTTCCTACGAAAAATGACTCGGATGCTGAACTCACCTCCATCGCATCGTTTATTGCCAAAGAGCTTGGAGAGCAAACACCTTGGCACATCAGTGCCTTTCATCCTGATTATCACGAGCAGGGACTTCCAGCAACTTCTATCGAAACACTTAAACGCGCCGAAGCCATTGGACAAAGTGCTGGATTAAAACACATCTACATCGGCAATGTCGGACTTGAAAACCCAACAAGATGTGTTACATGTAACACTGTTTTGATAGAGCGCAAACGCTTTGAAGTCATAGAAAACCATTTAGTAGAAGGATGCTGCCCAAAATGCAAAACCAAACTCGCAGGAGTTTTTGATGAATAAATATCGCAAGTCTGCCGTTGCTGGCATGTTTTATCCCGATAGTTGCAGTGACATCAAACACTACATCGCGCACTTTACCAAAGAGATGCCCGAGTTAACCCTTGATGTTTTACCACGTTCCCTCATCGTACCCCATGCGGGCTATGTTTACAGTGGCTATACCGCCAATCTTGCCTTCCATTACGCCGCTTCAAAACGCCCTGACATTGAACGGGTGGTCGTCCTTGGTCCAAGCCATCGTGTTTACGTCGCAGGCGCTTCCATCGCTCTTTTTGAGGCATACCATACGCCTTGTGGTGAGCTTGAAATCGACTTAACGTATAGTCATGCGCTTGCGAAGAAATTTGCCTTTTTAGACTTTCTACCCAGTGCGCACGAAGAACACTCCACCGAAGTGCAAATGCCCTTCATTTACCACTATTTCAGACATGCAAAAGTCGTTGAAATCGTCTATGGCGACATCACTCACACTGAACTTTCACAGCTCATCGACGATGTGCTTCAAGATGAAAAAACGCTTCTGGTTATCAGCACCGATCTTAGCCATTTTTACACACAAGTGCAAGCCAATAAGCTCGATAATCTCTGCATAAATGCCATCTCACACCTTGACCTTCACGCCCTTTCTCATGGTTGTGAAGCGTGTGGAATTACAGGCGTCAAAGCAATGATACAAAGTGCGCTCAATCATAATTTCCAAGCCCATTTTTTAGACTATCGCACCAGCTTTGCACGCACAGGCGATGATAGCCGAGTCGTTGGTTACACGTCGTTTGCACTGGGATGATATCACATCCTTTCTTCTTCACATTTTCTCACTTTAGCAATTTAGGAAAAGAAATAAAAACCTAAAAAAAGTATGATTGTGCCAACAAAAGGATAATAATATGAGTCTTGAAAATACGACAATACATCAAATCAAAAAAGTAATTTGTTTTGTGGAAAAACACCTTAACGATGATTTAGATGTCGCTACTTTGTCACAAATTGCTGGATACAGCCATTTTCACTTTTGTCGGCTTTTTAAACTTTATACAGGTGAATCCATAGGAGTATTTATAAGACGCCTAAAGCTTGAAAAAGCAGCCTTTGCAATGGTCGATAAAAACAAATCTATCACCGACATAGCAATAGCAGCAGGATACGATACCCCGAGTGGTTTTTATAAAGCATTCAATGAGTTTTTTGGTTATGCACCTAGCGAGCATAAAAGACAAAAACATATAGCATTGAAAAAAATAAAAGGAGCTACAATGCTAGAACCAAAAATCGTTACACGTGAAGCGATCAACACTATTAGATGTCGAAGAATAGGAGCTTACAATACCAGTACGAAAGAAGCATGGGGAACACTCTGCACACTCTTACAAGAGTATGCCATTAAAAATAATCTACCTAACATGCTGAGTGATGATAAACAAGAAGCTATAGGAATAGGGTATGATGACCCAACCATCACCGCACCTGAAAAGATAAGATATGAAGCATGTCTCAGTTTTGAAAAGACGTATGAAAATCTTCCTGAAGGACTTAGTCAGAACCTCATTGAAGGTGGAAGATTTGCCTCTTTGCTTCACAAAGGAAGTTACAATAATATGTATGATTCTTGGATGAAGCTCTATTCGTGGGTCACCGAGCAAGGCTTAGAACTCAGGGAGAACAACCTGTTTGAGAAATATCTCAATGATCCAACCTACACATCTGAAGCATTACTTGAGACAGAGTTGTTTCTTCCCATCCGATAAGCCACTATCTTTAGCGGCTTATCTAGCAAGGATAAGCTGAATACTGATCAGCGACAGCCCACCATTGACCATTTTCTTTGACAAAAAAGAACATATCGCGTCCGCCAAGATCAACCTTGTGTCCGCCCATATCAAATGACATATCAAAATTATAGGCAACCACCGCAGAATCACCATAGACGTGAATCACAGGGTCAATCTCTTCCCACCGATGTATCGTGGCAGCTTGCGCAAAGCCTTTCCAACCTTCTAAGCACATCGCCCGACCTTCACGGCGGTATCGATCTGTTGCGGTAATAGCGATCATATCGCGATGAAAATAGTTGACCAAATCATCGGGATTGCCTTTCGTCCACGCATCATTCAAAGCGCGTACCGTTGTCCAAATCTCTTGTTTTATCGGATCATCAAATGCTACTATTGCCACCTTCTCGCTCCTTAACATTTTTTATCCATTATTTTACTCTATCGGCACATAAATCTCCGTACGCAAATTCTCAGGCTTGGTGCGCCTTGGATCTCGGTTGAGGTACTTTTCAAAAAGAGGCTTGTCGCGTAGTTTCACGCCACTTTGAACCATCCACTGACCTATCTCATCATAGGTGGCTTTCAGATTTTCATACGCACCTTTATGCAAGAACACCGCAAACTTTCCACCCTCCATCACCTTGCGAAAAACCTCGCCTTTTGGCTCAATACTCGCATCATCACAGCTAATACACGCATCGTAGCGAAGTAGGTCTGGCTCTATAAGGTTCGGATTGTCGTGCCCGATGCCAAAATGCATCGTCTCTTTGTCCATAATTTTTTTATGAAACTTCATTCTTTGCTCGTACACAAAAGGCATCAATACATTCCACGCTTCACACGCTGAGGTTGCATACAAACCTGTTTTTCGCACATACAAAACCGTTATCGGCTCTAAATTCACCACTTTTGGCGACACCATCACAACTCCTTGTTTCGCTTTGAGCTGATCCGAAAAAGCCCTCGGACTCATCCCAAAATGTTTTTTAAACGCTTTGGTAAAGGAGGCATTGGTTTCATAGCCACTATCAAGGGCAATCTGGGTAATTTTTGGTTCAATTTTAAGCTTCCACGTCGTTCTTTGAAGCCTGATGCGACGTATATAATCCCCAATATTTTCACCGCTCACAGCCTTAAAAATTCTATGAAAATGATACTTCGAAAACCCCGCTACTTTGGCTAACTCTTCAAGACTCAGCTCTTGTGCGTAGTTGGCTTCAATGTAAAAGATAACCTTATACACACTGTGAATATAGTCCTCTTTGGTGATCTCTTTCATAGCCCCTCTTTAAAACGTTTATGTGAAAGTGTAGAGTAATGGCGAAGTTAAAACTACTCCGTGGTTGCTAAATTTGAAAATGCGTATAATCTTCCATTTTGAGGTGTTATCGTGTGATTGCCATAAAATCCACGTTTTTTCAGCACTTTGATGATCGTTTTCATCACAAAGCCATGTGAGATAATACACATATTTTTAGTTAAATCACATGTTTTGAAAAACTCATTTATTCTCTGAACAGTATCAATTCTATTTTCACCTTCTGACATATTAAAATACCACTGTATTCTAGCTATAACTAACCAAAGCCACGTGGGAAGGAGCAAAGAAGTTTTTATAAATACTTTTGCATCAACTTCTCTTACTAAATCACTTATCTGATACTTATGGCAAACAAAATCTGCTGTTTTTAGAGCTCTCATCTGGGATGAAACATAAACAATTTCAATATTAGGAAAATCTACCTGTGTATAATGAAGATCAAAAGTATCATAATCTTTGACCCATTGTTCAAATTGGGCACTATTCATCCACGTTGTTGATGTATCTTTCACTTTAAAGTGACGCATCAGATAAATCATGTAAAACTATCTCTTCCCCTCAATATGCTCTATCAACTCCTCTATTACATCAACATAATCCTGCGCATTTCCACTCGCTTTAGCGGCGAGGATAGCGCCCTCAATCGTTGAAGTAATGAAAAGTGCTAGTTTGGTTGTATCGCACGGTTTCATCTCTTTTACTTCAATGGCTTTGTCTAAAATGGCTTTGATATTAGCACGAAAAGCCCCATAGATAGACTTCATCAGCGTATTAAAATCTTCATCGATGTTGGACATCTCTTGGACGATGTTGGCGATAGGACAGCCACGCTTAAAGTCTCTTACGGAAGTGTCGCGCAAACGCGTGTAAAACTCTTCAAGAAAGCCGCTGGTGTAGGTCTCGACATAACGATATTTCTCAGCATTTTTTTGCAAGATAGTCTCTTCGATGGAAGCGAGTGCCATCTCTTTTTTATTGGCAAAGAAGTGGTACATGGAGCCTTTGTGTACGCCCGCTTTGGCTAAGATGTCTGAGAGTGATGCACCTTGGTAGCCGTGTGAAAAGACCTCGTCAAAAGTAGCGTTTATAAGTTTGTCGCGTGTATTTTCCATTGTATATTCCTTATATTTCTAACGTTTATTATAGCACAGTTTTTCGACACTTGACTAAGCGGTCAATTTTAGTTAAAATACCGCTTGACCAAACAGTCAAGTTCTAAAGGAGATTTTATGAAACGAGCTCTTATCGTTGTTGATGTTCAAAATGAATATTTTGATGGTGGTGCATTGCCCATCAGCTATCCGCCTCATAGTTTTGAGCGCATTAAAACGGCTATTGCCCAAGCGCAAAAAGCGGGAATTCTTATCGTTTTTGTGCAACACACCAGCCTCAAAGAAAATGCAGGAGCGTTTGTGCGAGGAAGCCAACTATGGGAATTTCACGATGAGATTAAGACAATAAAACCTGATCTTTACATCGAAAAGAATCATGCGAGTTCATTCATAGGAACTGACCTAAACTGGAGACTAAGAAATCTTGGTATCGACACTGTTTCTATCATAGGTTACATGACTCAAAACTGTTGCGATGCAACCGCAAGAGACGCTTCACAACTTGGATTTAACGTCGAGTTTTTAAGCGATGCCAATGGTACATTGGCTTTTTCTAATGAAGCAGGTGAGGTAAGTGCCGAAGAATTACACCGAGCTTTTTTAGTCGCTCAGGCATTTGGATTTAGTCGCGTTTTAACACTTAATGAATGGATACCATTACTTCATTGACAAAAACCTTGGAATAACATCTGTTTTTCCAAGGTCATTAGCTTACATACAGATACGTTTAAATCTCATCCGCCATGGCAACATTGTACAAAATGTCATCCGTTGGGTGACGGTACATTGGCATACCAAGGCGTTTTTCATCTAAAATATGCCCGATAAAGCCGATGGAGCGCCCCACAACAAAGAGCGCATTGAGCGTTCCTGTCTCTATAAAGCCATCAATTTCATCTTCACTATAGCCTAAAGAACGCCACATATCGACCATCAAAACACCGATGGTGCCATCGACATTTAAGATGAGGTTGTCTTTTTTAGACGTGGTTATCTTCTCAACTTCTAACGCAAACTCTAGCAAAGGAGTCTTTGGAAAATGCGCTTTGGCGTACTGCTTTAACCCCGACACACGAAGATCTGGATTGCGTACCGACTTCACACGATGTCCAATGCCAGAGATGGTTTTTCCCTCTTTTTTCATGTACTCCAAAAATTCATCAGGACTCATACCGTTATCGTTGGCGTATTTAAAATAGCGCGCCGCATCGTCTATCGCTCCACCAAAACGAGGTCCAATGGTAACAAGTCCGCTGACCAGTGCGCTGATGACGTCTTTGCCCGCACGTGCGGTGACTTTGGCATTGTGCGCTCCCGAAACAGCAGGACCATGGTCTGCAACGGTTTTGATGACAGTCTCAAGATAATCCGTCGCCCATTTAGGATAACGTTTTTTAAACCACAACAAGGAGATAACATCACCAATGCCAAAACCTGTTTCAGGTGTTGCCACCGAACTGATAGGATACCCCGCATACGTCGCTTCATCGCCTCTATCGTCTGAAATCGTACAGATAAACTCTTTGCTACGACGTACTTTGGGGATACTTCTCACCTCAGGCTCAACAATTTTTCCGATAATCCCCTTATCGCAAAGCTCGCTGTAAACCTTAGCAATGGTGTTTGGCAGTTCATTGAAACTTGAGGGCACGTAAATGCCAACTTCTGCCATGGCTTTGTTTTTGGCTCCTGCTGTTTCAGCGTTTGCATTGGCAGATGCGCCTGCATGACCAAACTGAACACCTGAGCTAAAGTACTTCGCAATCGTCCCTATACACCACGCGATGATGGGCTTTTTGATACGACCTGAACGTACCGCTTCAATGACTTTGTACTCTTCAAGTCCGCCCACTTCACCAAGTAATACCATGTATTTGACATCGGGATTATGCTCCATGCGAAGTAAGTTGTCGATAAATACAGAACCTACAAAACGGTCACCGCCTATGGCAATGCCCTCAGCGATACCGTCGGCGTTAATTGCGATAATATTGGCAAGTTCGTTAAAAAGCCCGCCTGAACGTGTCACAAGCCCGCACGAACCCGCACGGTGAAGCTTGGAAGCGATGATATTTTCTATCGTGCCACCAATATTGGCGATTTTAAATCCGCCAGGTGCAATGCCTCCCACCGTCGCGGGACCTACGATAAGAACACCCGCATCACGCCCTGTTTGGTTCATCTTGCGTGCAAGTCGCTCAGGGATTCCCTCCGCGGTTACCATCACCATTTTGAACTGTCCCGTGATGTCTATCGCTTCCATCGTGACATCATAGGCGGTACGAAACGAGGCAAAATTGAGCAGAACATCTGCTTTGGGAAAAGCAAGAGCCGCATCTTTGGTGTTTCTAAAAATGGGCACCATAATCTCATCGGCGCCGTAAAAAAACTTTTCAAATTTGTTGCTTGATGTTGGTGCGACGATGGCAGCAACGGAAGGTTTGAGACGATTGATGGTATAGTCATAATCAAGCATACGCTGAATGGCACTGGTGTTGTTGTTCCAAAAAATGGCTTGCGTCTCTTTGGTAAATAAAGCGCTCATCTTCTTCTCCTTATTTTTCAAGTGCCATACGCACGATGTCGGTGACATGTGTTTGCGGGCCATACACTTCGATGTAAAGACCAAGACGATCGGCTGCTTCTTTAATATCTTTGAGACCTTTTTCATAGTTAGGTCCACCCCGACGCACATAAATGCGCGTTCCTACCGCTTTCATTTTGTCGGCGTACATTTCAAACGCTTGAATGATGCCCGTAAACGTTTTCGCCACATCCGTAAAGTTGGCAATCGCCCCTCCGATAATCAAAATCTTATCGCGTCCTTTCGGGTCTTTATGGCGTGTCATCAGGTCTAAAACGGTTTGCGCATAAAAGCGGGTTTCATCGGTGGTTGGACCTCCAGAGTACTCGCCGTAATTCGCCAAATCACTCACATTGCCGCTTAAATCGGCGATGGTGTCGGCATACACCACCGAAGCACCACCCCCTGCGACCATCGTCCAGATACGTCCCATCGGATTGAGAAGGGTCAGTTTCAAAGAAGCCCCCGACTTAGCGTCCGCTTCGGCGATGGCTTTCTCTTCTGCGGATTGGTCTTCCATGCCAAACGCTGTGGGAAACTCTGCCCCACACCACGCATCTTTCATCATAAAACCTGCCGTGTCATCAAGGCGTGCTACAAGATCTAAAATGTGCATATCATTTCCCGTCATAACAATAGGATTTATCTCAAGATAGGCAAAATTCATATCTCTGTAAAAGGCATAAAATTGCTCTGCAAAAGTGATAAAACGCTCTTTATTTTCAGCAGGAATTCCTAAAGGCACATTGGCACGAATGAGATGCGAAATGCTCACGTCATCCATCATAATAGGAATAACGACCTCATTAACCTTTTTCTCCCAACCTTCTTCCACCTCCATGCCACCCTCAGCGGAGAGATACAACACATCGTCTTCTCCCACTGTTGTCGCGCTGATGTAGTACTCTTGGTCTTCTCGATGCGGGGTAAAAGGCTCAACGATAAAACGGTTCAACGTCCCTTTTTCACCGGAGAGCAAAATCGTTTTATACGAACTCTTCTCATCGATCCATTTTATTGCATCTTCCAAAGTCACATCGCCAGCTTGTTTTGTTTTGTATAAAACGAGATTGTTTTTACCCCGTTTACCAAAAAGCATGTCGGGCTTTGCCACGAGCGCCCTTTGCTTGAGCCATTCAAAACCGTGCTCATTTGCCTTAGCGCGCAACTCATCGCCACTGCTTACCGTTACTGATCTAAATCCATAGTGAAATCCGCTGAAATATTTTTCCCAATGTTTTGAAAAAATGGCTTTTCCATCGTACTCACGAATTGCTCTTTGTGCCATCTGTTACTTCCTTGTTTTACATGTATTAAAGTGTTTACAAAACTTTGGTGCTTTTACTTTTTATTTGGTGTCAAAAAAGTTATTTTTATTCAGTACGTCTATCAACTCTCGCACCGACCTGATAGATTCGGCAAAAAGTCTATCTTGCTCGGCGTCAAGGCTAGGGGCAAATACCTGCTCAACACCGCGAGCACCTAGCATGACAGGAACGCCACTGACAACATCATCGTACGCATATTCACCCTCTAGCATCACCGCGCACGGATAGACAAGCTTTTTATCTTGCAAAATAGACTCCACCATCAGCGATGTTGCTTTGGCAGGTGCGTAGTAGGCAGAACCTGTTTGGAGGTAACGCACGATTTCAGCGCCACCATTTTTAGTTTTGGCAACAATTTCATTGATCTCATTCCAATCTAAAAAATCCGTTAAAGGAAGACCCGCTACGGTGGTAAAACGAGGTAGTGGTACCATCGTGTCACCATGCCCTCCAATCACCTGCGCTCTTACTTGTCCACCAAATTCTATTTTGTGTTTATTGTAAATGGCTTCTTGAATGTAATGCGCCATTCTGGCACTATCTAAAATACCTGACATCCCAACAATGCGACTTCTATCCCAGCCTGTCTCTTTGAGTGCCACATAGACCATAACATCTAAGGGATTTGAAACAGGGATGATAATAGCGTTTGGCGAATACGTCTTTACATCTCTGACAACTTCTTTCATAATCTGCGCATTTTTCAAGAGCAAATCATTTCTATTCATCCCCGGAAGTCTTGGACTTCCCGCTGTAATGACGACCAAATCACAATCCGCTAATTGCTCAGGTGTTTGCGCAACCTTTACCAAAGTACTCATTCTTGCAGCTTGTGCTGATTGGCTCATATCTAAAGCCATTCCTTTCGCTCGCTCAACCTTGTGATCGCTAAGAATCACTTCGTGCGCCAATCCGCGCATAGCGATTGAGTAGCCAACGGTTGAACCCACTTGTCCTACCCCAACGATGCCAACTCTTTTACTCTTTCCCATGCTATGCCCTTTTGGTTTGATGTTTAATTTAAGAAGAATTTACACACTTAAATTCTTTCAAATTTTGTAATTATAGCATAATAGAAAATAAACGAGAAGAATTTACACATATTAAGATACTAAATGTAACTTATTAGCCTTTTATGACGAATTTATTTTAAACTTTACAAATTTTGTCCTATTTGTTATAATAACATTGTGAGTATTTTTGAAACATAAAGGTGGAAGTCATGAAATACGATGTTATTATCATTGGAAGTGGCATTGCTGGTATGAGAGCAGCGATCGAGGCGAAAGAGCTTGGTGCCAATGTGGTGATTATAACAAAATCTTCACCTTCGGCGAATAATTCTTTCATGGCAAAAGGTGGCATCAATGCTGCTTTTGGAAACATGGGAGATGCGGACAATATTTTTCAACATATTGCAGAAACACTCAAAAGCTCTGTTGATATTGGAAATGAAGAGTCCATTAGAATCTTTTGTGAACAAGCCCCTACTGCGGTGAGAGAACTCATAGGGTACGGTGTCGAATTTACGAGACTTCCCAATGGCAAAATCGCACAGCGACCTTTTGGTGGTTCAAAATTTAAACGAACGGTTTACGCCGCCGATGAAACGGGACCTGCGATTATGAAAGCCTTGTATGAGGTGATTAAAAATTATGAGATTGACATCATCAAAAATCACATGGCTATCAATTTAATGACGAAAAATAACATTATCTCAGGCGTTACACTTTTTGACGAAGAGACACAAAAAGTTGTTGTCTGCGAGGGCAAAAGCATCATTTTAGCGAGTGGTGGGTTTGGCTCTTTGTATAAAAACTACACATCTAACGTCAAAGATGCCACGGGAGATGCCATCGCCATGGGACTTCGAGCAGGGCTTAAAGCGATGAACTTGGAGTTTGTCCAATTTCACCCTACAGGCTTAGAGGGTACCAACTTTCTTTTAAGTGAAGCCGCGCGTGCGGAGGGAGGAAAATTGGTGGATGAAAAGGGCGAATCGTTTGTCGATGAACTCAATACGAGAGATTTCGTAACACGCGCTATTTTTAAAGAGATGCAAAAAGGAAATAAAGTCTATTTGGATTTAAGAGACGTGCCCCAAGAGGTGATCGATACTAAGTTAATTGGGATTAAAAAAAGGGTGCATACCTTGAAAAAATTAGACCCTAGCCATGATCTTATTCCTGTAACACCTGTTGCGCACTACACGATGGGTGGCATTGAGACTGATGTCATTGGTCGAACCAGCATTAAAGGTCTTTTTATTGTAGGGGAAGCTGGAGACAATGGAGTTAATGGCGCGAATCGTTTAGGAGGGAATTCGCTTAGTCAAGGTGCGGTATTTGGCAAAATTTCAGCCTATGAAGCCATTAAATTTGCCAATAAAATGAAAAAGTTTAATGGCGTGGACTATTATGACATCACCAACGATATTGAGCTGGTTAACCGTTTAAAAAAATTAGCTGAACATATTGATACCAATGCCTTGCGAAATGAGATCGGGCAGATTATGTTTGAAAAAATCGGCATTATACGCACAGAGTCTGACATGCAAGAGGCGTTAGAAAAATTTGAGGCTATGGAAAGGACATTGGAGAGCATTCAAAACGATAAATCTTCAACGGTTAAAAGCATGTTAGAGCTTATCAATTCTCTTTTAGTCGCTAAAGCCGTCGCCAAATCTGCTTTGCTCAGAGAAGAGAGTAGGGGTTCTCACTTTAGGATAGATTTTCCTGAAAAAGATAGAAAATTTAAGATTAACACGCTTATAGGTATAAAAGACTTGTAAAATATTTTGGCTTGACTAATCGGTCAAATTTTGTTAGAATGTCACTTGACCAAACAGTCAAGCCATTAAGGAGGTTTTTATGCCACTCATTAACACGATTAAACCAGAAGATGCAACAGGTGAGCTCGCCGAGCTTTATGGGAAAATACAAGCCATGAGAGGACGTGTCAGCAACTCTGCACAAATCTTTAGTGCTAGCCCTGAACTCATTAAACAGCAAATGGCGTTTATCGAATACTACATGTTAAAGCAAAAAAGCCTTTCTATGGCACTTCTTGCCTGTATTCGTACACTCGTCTCCGATAAAAACGGTTGCCAATACTGTGTTGATTTTAACGCTTCTATGCTCATCAACATGATGCATTGGACACCCAAAGAGGTTGAAGCCATGCGTGCTAATCCAAACAATGCCAAACTGGATGCCAAAGAAAAAGCGATGCTTCTCTTTGTGCTTAAAGCTGTTCGCACCCCTCATGATGTAAACGCTTCAGACGTTCAAGCCTTGCGTGATCTTGGGTATGAAGATGGTGATATTTTGGATGCAACAAACCACGGTGCGCGTATGTCTGCCATTGACATTATCTTTGACGCATTTAAAATCGAGAAAGATTTTTAGCCACCGCTGCCTTAAAAGTAAATAGGAAATTAGTGTATAATTTCTTAATTCTTTTAAGGCACTATTTTTTATGATAAATAACGAAATTTTTTACCTCTTTGCCATCATCTCCGTTGGCTATATCCTAGGCAATATCAAAATCAGAGGCTTTTCACTTGATGTGACAGCAATGCTCATTGTAGCGTTGATTGCAGGGCATTTTGGTATGGTTATTTCTGACGCATTTCAATACTTTGGACTGGCGATTTTTATCTATGCTGTTGGGCTACAATCAGGTCCAGGTTTCTTTGACACCATTAAGCATGAAGGACTTAAACTCAATCTCATTGCCACAGCACTTTTGGTACTCCTTTTTATCATCATCTTTGGCTTTGGTTACTTTTTTGATCTTCCTAAGACTATTATCGATGGTATCTTTACAGGAGCCCTTACTTCTGTCCCAGCCCTTGCGGCAGCATTGGAAATCAAGCATACCCCAACCACTTCGGTTATCTTCGGTCTTGTGTACCCTTTTGGCATTGTGGCAACCGTTCTTTTTATTCGCGTACTTCCGGTACTTTTTCGTGTCGACTTGCAAAAAGAGGTTGAAGAGTATGAATCAAGCCAAAAAGTACGTTTTCCAGACATTCATACACGAAATTTTCGCATTACCAATGAAAACTTTAGAAATACCGAGATCAAAAAATCCAAAATCGAAAGTATGACCTCTACGGTCATTGAGCGTATGACCTCTGATGGTGCGGTTGATCACACAACAGAAGACGTTTCTCTAAGCTTTGGCGATGTCATCAGGGTTGCAGGAACCGATGAACAACTTGCCAATCTTAGCATTGTATTAGGTCAAGAGATTGGTGAAGATCACGAGTTCCAAGACAATATGATCGTCCTACGACTACTCACAACATCTAAAGAGATTGTGGGTAAAAAGATCGGTATGATTAAAGAACTCAAATCCCTTCGTGCCGTTATTACCAAAGTACGACGTGCGGGTATCGATATTCCAGCGTATCCAAGCCTTACATTGCGACTGGGCGATAAACTCTATGTTGTTGCGCCCGATGCGTATGGTGAAAAAGTAACGAAACTCATTGGTAATGACCTTTTAAAATACCCAGCCGCAGACTTCTTGCCGATCTCCTTAGGTGTTGTTTTTGGTATTTTATTGGGAAGTATCCCTTTTTATATCCCTGGTGTTGGAGCTATCAAACTAAGCTTCGTTGGCGGTATTTTGATTACCGCGTTGGTGCTTGGACGACTTGGACGTGTTGGACCCATCGTTTGGAACCTTTCACCGCACTCAACTACGCTTTTAAAAACACTTGGTCAGCTCATCTTTATTGCAACGCTTGGAACGAATGCAGGCAAATATCTTGTCGAATCGTTAGAGAACAACGGCTTCTTACCCATCATTTTAGCACTGGGTGCGCTTATCGTTTCATTGGGCATTATTACCTTTACATGTAGAAAAATTTTGAAGATGAATTTCCTCGATATTTTAGGTCTCCTTTCAGGCGCTATGACCTCTACGCCTTCTCTTACGATGGCAAACAACATGACCAAAACTGACTACCCTTCCATTGCGTATGCAGCAGTTTATCCATTGGGATTGGTACTTGTCATCGTTCTAGCACAACTGGGTATGAAGATCATGTAACATGCAGATGAACATCCTGACGCACAATCATTGGCTGAACAATTATGTTTTAAACAAAGAATTTAGCTTACTTGCGGGGATTTCATCTAACGCTTACCGCTACTGGAAAAGTGTTGAAGCTGCAAAATTTGATGATGCCCGCGTTGTTTTTTTACGCAAAGAGAGCATACTTCCCAAGTACAAAGAGATCATCAAGCAATGCACTGACCTTACGGGGATGGTGCAGTCACAAGCCTTTTGCAAATATACGGGTCTTGCCCCTTCACATCTTATAGAACACAATAACTCCTGCATCTACAAAGCATTAGAAATCATCGATGTTTGCGATGTCAAATTAGTCAACCTCAAAAGATTTTATGATGATTTAAAACTAGACTATAACTATCACATTTACATCGAAAAATGCAAGTACTTCGGCCCTTCACCGTTTGAAAGAAAGATCAATCTTTCCAATGGTATTTGCGTAGGCTACTACTAAATCTTATAGTCCTCATAAATGCAACACAAATGTCACGTTTCGTCTGATATAATCATTCGTATAAAATTTTAGGAGGACCGCATGTTTGGAGGACGACGTATCGCAGAGTTAGAGAGCGAAAAACAAACGCTCAAAGCAGAGCTTCAAAAGAAGCAACAAGAAATTGATGAACTTCGTTATGCACAACAAAATGCAGCGCAAATATCACAAGAAACATCAAATGATTCTACTAAAGAAGAACTTCTCACCATCCTTTTAGGAAGTTATGAAGATGGCATGAGCTTTTTACAAAACACCATTGAAGAAAGTTTAACCATGCTCAATGAGATCAATACACTCAATGATGCTTCCACACAAGGTGGTCAAAACGTTGAAAAACAAACCAAAGAGATCTCCACTTCTTTGGAAAAAATTCAAGGACTAACCCAAAATTTTGCACGTGATGTTGAAAACCTCTCGAGCAGCGTTTCAGCCATCAGCGACATTATCAATCTTATTAAAGATATTTCCGATCAAACCAACCTTTTAGCCCTCAATGCTGCCATCGAAGCGGCACGCGCTGGTGAACATGGACGTGGGTTTGCGGTTGTTGCGGATGAAGTTAGAAAGCTTGCTGAACGTACTCAAAAAGCAACACTGGAAGTCGAATCAAATATTAGTATTCTCAAACAGAATACCAACTCTATGGCAGATACCAGTGAAACATTCCAGAGTGAATCGCGAACTTCTATGAAAATTTTGGAAGACTTTTATGGGCAAATTAATGCCATGCTTAAAAATTCTATTAGTATCACCAATAAATGTGAAAACGTTACCAATGAAATTTCCGTTAGCAATGGAAAAATTGACCATATTATGCTCAAACTCAAAGGCTACAACGCCGCTCTTGGTCGCACAAGAGCCGATATTTTAGGTCACACCGCGTGCCGCTTTGGTAAATGGTTCTCAAGCATTAACCAACGTTTAACACCTACGATTGTCAATGAAGTTAACAACCAACATATTAATGTCCACGAAGGGCTCAAAAAAGCAATCGACATTTTTGCCAATAACGGCAACCTTCATGAGGGTATTGAGACTTTCCGTTCTGTAGAGAACTCTAGTAAAGTAGGTTTTGAAAAACTGATAGAAGGATTTAAAGCCATTCGCAAATCGTAAAGTTAGGTGGATTAATGGTTTTACATGTAAGACCATTAATCCCCAAATAAGCACAAAATCGTTATACTTCCAATCCTATCCAAAATGGGCAGATGGGAGAGTGGTTTAATCCAGTCGCCTGGAACGCGGCCGTGGGGCAACTCACCGGGGGTTCGAATCCCCCTCTGCCCGCCACTTTTCAACGTTTACTTCATCTCACTTTTAAGCTTCTCATAGTTTTTACAACCAAGTAACACATTTCCTTCACAGGCTTTCTTAAAGAGTTCGAGTGCCATTTGTTTATTTTGCATGACACCTTGCCCATCACGGTACATAACGCCTAGATTGAAACATCCTTTTTCATAGCTTTCATCACACGCTTTCTTAAAAAGCTCGGCTGCTTTGATATAGTCTTTTTGTACACCTTGCGCTTTGTAGTACATGATTCCTAGATTGTAACAACCTCTTGTATGCCCCGCGTCACATGATTTGTTGAAAAGAATGAAAGATTTTGCATAGTCTTGTTGAACGCCTTCGCCCTTGTCATACATCATGCCAAGGTTGTAACAACCATCTGAAAAACCGCCATCACATGACTTTGTAAAAAGTGCAACAGCTTTTTGATCATTCTTAGGAACACCCAAGCCTGTATCGTACATATTGGCAAGATTATAGCAAGCTTCTACATTGCCACTTTCGCATGCGCTTTGAAAAGACAAAGCCGCGTTATTATAGTCACCCTTTTCATACGCAGACAATCCATTCATAAGGTCATCCGCATACGATATTTGAGTGCCTAGTGCTAAAATAAATAAGAGTTGTAAAAATTTTTTCATGTAAAACTCCTTGTTAGAATTTACATAAAGTACAAATGGTTATTTATACTTTCCATTGTAGGTGATTTCATTGAATATCAATTCTTCAATCAATTCAGGAAACAATCGAATGGATAAAAAAAGTGCTACATTTTTGGCAATAGAAAGAGGGGTATTGGCATTTGAAATAGAATCTGTTAAAAACTCTTGATCACTCTTGCTAAAACGCTTAATCGAGTAGATAAAATCTTTAACGTTCTCTTTAGCACTTGGATCTGTTGCACTTTTTCTAAAATCTGCCTGTAATGTTTCAAGATTCCATATTGTTGTTGAAAATAGAGTTCCAATACTTTTATTGGAAAGAAAATCTCCAAATGCTAATTTTGTATCAAAATCGATGATAAGCTTAGGCTTTCCATCGCCGATAAAATAGATATTTTCTCTTATGATCGTTCCACCATAATTATTCTTTCCTTCGAAAGAGTGGGCTATAAAAATAACTTTTTTATTGATACGTTCCGACACACGATCGCCACTTTGCAGTTTTTTCCATGAAACTTCTTGATAAGACTTAGGATCATTGATATTCTTTAAAACATCTTCCTTGATAGCATTTTTAATCCCAGTATCAATGTTTGGTGTCTCAAGTCCTGAGGCATTTTTTTTCTCTTCATCTCTGCTTGTACAGCCAGTGAGAATGAGTAAAGCCATCATGAACATCATCATATTTCGTAGCATATCAACACTCCTTTTTTAGGCATAGCTTCATTGATAGACTCATTGTATAACGGTAAAACTTAAACCATTAAAAACTTAAATGTTTAGGTGAAGGAAATCTTTACATGTAAAAGTGACAGAAAACTCTGCCACTTCGTATTAGACGTTATTCTCAGCTTCCAGCTGGTGTCTGATGAGAGATTTTATACCACCATTTTCTAAGATGTTTAGTACATACTCAGACATAGGCTCAACCGTTGCTATCAGTTCTCTTTCGCGACGAATGGTGCCACTTTGAAGATCAAGGCTTAGAGTATCATTCGCTTGAATCAGCTTTGAGATGTTAGGACAGATGATAAGAGGAAGCCCTAGATTGATCGCATTGCGGTAGAAGATGCGCGCAAAGGACTCTGCGATGATAGCACCCACGCCCACAGCTTTTAGGGTAATAGCGGCATGTTCGCGACTGCTACCACACCCAAAGTTTGTTCCTGCAACGATAAAATCACCTTTTTTAACTTTTTTAGTAAAGTCAGGATCAGACCCAAACATCGCGTATTTGGCAACATCTTCCACATCAGTAAACTCCACAAAACGCCCCGGATAAATCTGGTCAGTATCGACATTATTGCCAAACACAAAAGCATTTCCACTTAACAATTTTTGCATCTTTTATCCTTTACATGTAAAGAGTAGAATCAACGATCTCACCCATCAAAGCCGCGGCTGCAACGGCGGCAGGTGAGCCTAGAAAAATCTCCGCTTTGGTATCGCCCATGCGCCCAGGGAAATTGCGGTTAGTCGTCGTGATGCACGTCTCACCCGAGGCGATCATCCCCTCATGCGTTCCCAAACAAGCGGCACATCCAGGGGTTACAAAGGTTGCACCTGCTTCTACCAGTGTTTTTACATATCCTTTTTCCATTGCTTCGAGTAAAACGCCTTTAGAAGCGGGAACGATGACAAACCGTGTGCGAGATGCCACTTTTTTGCCGTGAAGAATATGTGCGGCAATACCAATGTCTTCAGCCCGCCCACCCGTACACGAACCCAAATAGGCTTGGTCGATGTGACGACCGATAAATTGGCTTAGATCGTAGACATTATCCACACTTGATGGAGCGGCAAGTTGTGGTTTGAGTTTGCTCACATCAAACGTGACTTCATCGGCATATTCAAAGTCAGCATCGGTATGGTATATTTCATAAGGACGCGTCACTTTCTCTTTCAAAAATGCCATCGTAATCTCATCAGGCTGAATGTAACTGGCTTTTGCACCCATTTCGGTACTCATATTGCACAGCGCCATACGCTCGGAAATGCTTAAATGAGGAAGCATAGAGCCGCCAAATTCAACTGCTTTATACACGGCATAATCCGCTCCAAGTGCGCCAATCGCATGCAAGATAGCATCTTTGGCATACACACCTTTGGGTAGTTTGCCCTCAAAGTTGATTTTGATAATAGGAGGAACCCTAAACCAAAGCTTTCCTGTCGCTAAAATAATCGCCAGATCCGTCGCACCCACACCTGTTCCAAACGCACCAAAAGCGCCATGCGTCGTCGTATGTGAGTCGGTGATAACCACGATTTCACCCGGATACGCCAAACCTTTGTCGGCTAAAACTTGATGGCACACCCCTTGGTCAATATCCATCAAAAGATCAATGCCTTGATCCCAGCAAAACTCTCTAAATTGCTTTTGATTTGAAGCCTGAGTGATGGTGGAAGCTGGGGCATAATGATCTAAAAACATAATCACACGGCTTGGATCATGCACCCTTTTGCCACCCATCTCAAAAAAAGAGCGCAAGGTTTGGAGATAAAGATCGTTAATTCCCGCCATATCGACTTCACAGTTGATAATCTCGCCTGTTTTGACGCTTGCTTTGCCTGCTTTTTTCGCTAATAATTTTTCAATCGCATGCATATTAAATCCTTTTAGCCTTTATCTTTTTACATGTAATTCCCAAAAAGCTTTACATGTAAAAAGAAAATCTCACTTTTCTTGAAAAGATAGCCTTGTCATGCTATACTTAAATAAATATAGAATTATAAAGAGCATTTTATGATCAATCTTAAAAAAATACAAATGTTACCCGCGCGTGAACAGGTAGCCTCTATACTACGCTCTTCGATCCTTTCTGGAGGCATCAGTAAAGGTCAGTCCATCACGCTTGATAGCGTTGGCGAACAAGTCGGTATGTCTCGCACACCCGTACGTGAAGCATTCCAAATCCTTGCCAACGAAGGACTTTTAGAGCTTCGTCAAAACCGTTGCGCCATCGTTAAAGGCATTTCTGTTGAAGCGATCAAAGACCACTACGAAATACGTGTCTTACTCGAAACCGAAGCACTTCGTAGAGCATGTAAAAACATGACCGACGAAACACTCAAAGCAATCCAAAATGTCAACAAACAAGGTCAGCGAGCAAAAGATGCCGGCGACACCGAAGCCTATAACCTTGCCAACCAAGCGTTTCACATGACTATTTGGGAAGCCGCCGATAGCGAAAAACTCAAATCATTCCTCTCTTTGCTTTGGAATGGTTTGTCAATGAACCGCTTAGTAACAGCGCAAGAGTACGCAGGCATTTCACTTGCAGATCATAATAAAATTGTTGAGCAACTAACTCAAAAAGACTATGAAGGTGCATGTGAAACGATGCGTGAACACATCATTTACAGTATGAACAGTACACTTTCCAACTTCAAAGATTAATCTTCCAAGGCGCCTTTAAAAGCGCCTTTTCACTTTTTCTAACTCTTTTCAATCGTCGTAAACAAAATGATTCATTACCTTAAAGAGGTACTTTGTTTATCCAAATGTGATATGTGATAAAATATCACATATCAATTGTAGGCTATGGTGGCTTAAAAAGTTCTAAGAAATAAAACTACTCAAATACTCTGCCAAATTTCTTTACATGTAACGCTTGGCATTAACATAAAATTTAAACTTTTGCCCTATAATTGCGCCACACTATATTAAAGAGAATTTTTATGTCCCAAGCACTAACTGAGCGACAAATCGTCTTAACGCTCGCATCTTTATCAGCGATTACTCCTTTGGCAATCGATATGTATCTACCCTCATTTCCCGCCATCTCAACGGATCTTCAAACCTCCATTCCCAATGTTGAATTTAGCCTCAGCCTCTACTTTTTTGGTATGGCAATGGGTCAACTCTTCGGAGGTCCCATTTCGGATGCGTATGGCAGACGCCCGATGGTTATTATTGGACTTACTGTCTTTGGGTTGAGTAGTTTTTTACTCTCTATCACCAACCAAATTGAAATGTTTTGGCTTTTGCGCGCACTTCAATCATTTGGAGGAGGCATCGCCACGGTCAATGTTTCGGCCACTGTTCGCGATATGTTTGAAGGCAAAGAGAGTGCGCGCATTTTTTCACTCATCGGTATGGTCATGCTTATGGCTCCTCTTTTGGCACCAACGCTTGGCTCTTTGGTACTTAAATTTTTTGAGTGGGAAGTTATCTTTATCATTCTAGGACTCTACACTTTTTTTGCAATGGGCTTTTATCTTTTTCGTTTTCCATCCGTCAAGCAAAAGCGCGCAAAAATAACGCCGATTCAAAACTATAAAATGGTTCTTTCGCACAAACAAGCAATGGTTTTTATCGTTTCTCAGATTTTATGCACTTCGGGAATGTACACGTACATCACCTCGTCTTCGTTTATATACATGGAACACTTTCATTTGAGCGCTGGCAAATTTGCACTCTTTTTTGGAGCAAGTGTTTTAATGCTGATGGCATTTGGACGTCTCAATGCGTGGCTTGTAAAACACAAAGAGCCTTTGAGTCTGCTTCGTTTTGGTCTTAATGCTCAAGCGATTATTGGTATTTTACTTTTTCTCTGCCAAGAGAGTTCGGTTTATGTTATTTTTCCGCTTATTGGACTTTACATTGGCTCGCTTGGTTTTGTATTTTCTAATTCAGTTTCACTCACGCTTGAATTTTTCCCTACCATTAGTGCCTCAGCCAATGCAATCATCGGCGTCTTACAATACAGCGTTGGTGCATTTATGGGCTTTATCGCGAGCTCGCTTCACGATGGTACTCTTTTCCCCATTACAGGTGTTATGATGGGGGTAAGTCTCTGCGGAACAATACTTTTGATGTTAGGAAGTAGGGGGTATATTCCCCATCATGGAAGGCAAAGCTAAAATCTTTTTATCGACACTTGAAAGTGCTAACGTCTCAATTTGCTCACGCGTAAAGTAGCCATCTACTTTTACATGTAATGATTCACACCTAAAAGCTTCTAGTTCCAATTTAAAATGGCTATAGGTGTGAGTGACACTCCCTAGACTTTTAGCATCTTTGGGAAGTTCACCCGCTTGTACAAAACCCCAAAGTCCATGAAGAAGTCTCTCTTTTCGTTGAACAAGCCCCAGCTTTCCCTCGTTATAAACAACCAAAGCAAACCGTTTTTTCGTTGGGACTTTGGCTTTTTTAAGAGCCTTTGGGTAGTTTTCAGGCGCAGTTTTACCTTTACATGTAAGAGACAACGGACACTCTTTACATATAGGATTTTTTGGCGTACAGATGAGTGAGCCTATGTCCATCATCGCTTGATTGTGCTCGTAAGGATGCTTTACATGTAAGAATTCCCATGCCTTTGCCCAAAGCATCTTTTCATCTTTGACACTAAGAGCAAAGTAGCGACACAACACGCGCTTTACATTGGCATCCAAAATGGGAAGAGCGTGTCTGTAAGCAAAGACACAAATAGCGTGCGCTGTGCTCTTTCCAATGCCTTTAAGCCCGCCTAACTCTTCAGGACTACGTGGCAAAACACCTTTACATGTAAAAGCGGTATGGTGAAGATTTTTAGCTCTTGTGTAGTATCCAAGCCCTTCCCACATTTTTAAAACATCATCTAAGGACGCATCAGCCACACTTTGAAGTGTGGGAAATCGCTCTAAAAAAGGAAAGTAAAAACGCTCCAAAACGGTTTTAACTTGAGTTTGTTGTAGCATTATTTCGCTGAGGTATATTTTGTACGCATCATCCGTTTGCCGCCAAGGAAGATCATGCCGACCGTTTTTTTGATACCAATCTAAAAGTGATTTATGAGCTTCATTGTGCATAAGATATTGTATCCAAACCTCATTTTATAAAATAAAAGTAGTAATATAATTGGCAAAAAATTTCCGCTATAATTTTACAATTTTTATTAGGACATAATTATGTTTAAGAGTTTACATTCTGAATTTGAAAAAAAAGATACTGATTTATACAAGTTTCAACAAAGAAAAGGCTTTTCTAAATATATTCTTATTAGATCGCTCGATATAAACACTTTGAAAGAGATAATTAAAGATCAAACAGGAAATGATGCTAAATCTTCAAAGCAGGACGAACTATATAAAGAATTATTTGATACAGATATTACTATCGACAAATTAATTGAACATATATTAAAAAAATATCCAGAAGAAAGAGAGTATCGACTAGAACAAGAAAAGCATCTTCCAGCTATAATTGAAAATTTTGGAGATGTAAAATGTGGAATTAGAAATGACAATATGAATGATGTTGCAAAAGCATTGGTAAGAGACAAATCTATTCTAAGTAAAAAAGAATTGGATAGACGAGTTAATGAGTTACTACAAGGAACTATAAAAGGCTACCTTTTATGGCAATACTATAATCAAGTCACAAATGACTTGATAGAACATATAGTAAATGATCATCCAAGTGTCATTCCAACGATAAGAAAAATTCATGATGTAGATTTTTTTCTCAAAATAAATGATGAAATTGTCCCTTTTGATCTCAAAATAACACATATATCAAATGATTTTTTTGATAAATATACAAAAGGAATAGAGCTCAATATTGATAATAAATGTAATATAACAGATGACTATTGCATTAATGACCGTTCCCATGGTGAGCTAGAACAAATAAAAAATCTATATAAAGTTACAAAAGAAAAACGACTACCTAAAATGACAGGGCAATCAAAAGAAGATTTAAAAAACAACCTAACTTCTCTGGGAATTGAAGAGATCAATCAAGAGTTAAGTGCATTAGAAGAATTAAAAGAAATTAAAACTTATTACAGTCAGATTAAACTCAAATATGATTTACCTAATATGAGTAAATTAAGCCAACAGGGAATGGTTGATATCTTATTGAAATATAATCAAACTGAAACAGAAAAACTATTAGAGCAATTAATTGCAAAAAGACGAACCTGTATCAAACAATTAGAAACTGATAGGAAAATTCTAGAATGGTGGAATTATAAAAATCAAGGAGAACGTTTATTCAAAAACAATAATCGTTTTTTTGTTTTTTTGGCTTACCGTAACTCATTTGAGGATGCAAGACCATTAAAAGGAAACGTAGATTCTTTAAAAAACTTAATTAGTCGGCAACTTGATGCCATCTCAAATGGTCAAGAATTGAATACAATTAATTATTATTACGATAAAGATAAAAATTTAAAAGGATCATATACTATAAATGCCACTTCTGTAATTTATGCAAGTGAAATTATATGAACCACAGTCCTTCCTCATTTATAGAAAAATATTTACTAAGAATTTCTAGAATATTAACCTTAGCGATGATGATATGCTTTGAAAAAAATTCTTGAAGTAAAACCATATAAATATTATTTGTATCTACATACGTTATTTTAGACATCAGCTGCTTAGTAGTATTAACAATTAAAGCCACAGTTTCATTAAAAGATAATATTTGATGTTGATTAGATGATGTACTTTTTAAGAAAGTAATCATCATATCACCCTTGACTGTTTTGGTTCTATTCAATTGTCTAGGTGTAAATGTTTTTTGCGTCAACCATTCAATTTTATGAAGTTGAAAATTATTTTTTAAACAACCATTCAAAATTGCATACCATTCCTCTCCTGAAATCGAGTGAAACGTTAATGTAAAATACTTCTGAGGTTTTAATACTCGATGTATCTCATATAAGCATTGCTCAATATCACTTCCAAATTCTTTAATAGTCTTAACTCTTTTTTTACTATCGCTTACAACAACTTCATTATTGTAGTCAACAGAAAATCCTAACCAAGTATTCCAAATGATACTTTGTTCAAAATAAGGAACAGAATCTCCATAAGGAGGATCTGCAAAAATATAGTCAATTGAATTATCCGGATATGGTAATTTTTTTGTATCTAACGAGTCAATAATATAACTTGTATTTTCAATTGTCATTTCATTAATTGATGCAACTTCTCCATTATACTGATGTAATGATATATTCTTTTTCAATGCTTTTATAAAATCTTTCTTTCCAGATACTAACTTTTGAACTCGATTTTTGAAATAATGAAATACGTTGTTTTCAATATATGTTTCACCTATATAAAATCCTGTCATCCAAGCGCCAGATGCCATTTCACCTCTGCTTTTAATTGGAGGAACTAAACGTGAGCAATTTGCTAAATTAGATGTAAAAGCTAACAATAACAAGTCTTTATATACTTTATCAGATACCTGATTTATAGCATCGAATAATGCTATATGAGATGATAAAGCTCTAACAGTAAATAAATCATCTGTTGTAAGACCTTTGTATGCACTGATTCTGCTATTTGGAATAATTTTGGAAACTGGATGATCCATCAAAGATACATTATGTTCTTGATTTAAAATATAATCTATTTGTGTTTGAGATAAAGTAAATTCAATTGAAGCTTTTGTGCATTTACATTGTATTTTTGCTTTTACTGGTATATCTTGTTTTGTTCGCAAGGTTGCAATAACTCGTGCATCATGTCCACATTTTGGACATTTTATTATGTTCCAAAAGATATTCTCACTCAAGGTTTGAACAATAATATCATCACTTAAATTTTCTAATCTACTAATATTAAATTCATGGGTTAAAAGCTGTTTTTGAATAAATGAAGCAATAGGATTCAAATCATTCGATATGACATTTCTTTTATTGATATAAGCCTCAGCAGTAAAAACACCATATCCAGAAAAAGGGTCTAAAACTATATCCCCTTCTTTTGTAAATTCATCTAAAAGACTTCTTAATTGTTCAGGAGGTTTTTTCCCCCAATATTTGTGCATTCCATAACGCGGCAGTTTTTGAGACAATGTATAGCCTTATTTTATGTTTATATAGTATAATTCTATTCTTAATAAGATTAATAAATACTTAATATGAATATATTATACGTTAAAGGTATATAATGAGCTTTATTTCAAATTCACAAATCATTGGCACTATTTTTTCCTGGTTAAGAGCACAAAAGAATATAGATCAAATCACGTTTGCAAAAAAGATGAAACTTACACAAGCTTCTTTATCTAGAATCGAGAATGGGAAAGCAATAATGAATATAGAACAAGTTCTGTTTGCATCCAACATATTGGAAATTGAAAGTTCCTATGTTTTAATTTTATTTACTAAATTAAAAGAACTTTTAGAAAATCAAGGTTTTGTTATAGTGAATAGTAGAGATACTATTAATGGACGCAATATTAGTTTTGAGCCAATAACAATTGTACGAGGAGTTTTAACCCAACACGTTTTATCTATAATGAATAAAATCTAATTCCTACTATAGAATATAATAAGGATTAGAATGACAGTTCATATTTTCTATTCTTTTCGTACCACTCAAAAATAGCCTCTTTTACATTCAAGCCAAGCACCACTGAATAGGTTTTTTACCGTTACATGTAAGGTATTCGTTACTTTTTGAAAAAGGCTTTGATCCAAAAAATCCGCGGTATGATGAGAGAGGAGAAGGGTGAGGAGCGCGTAATATGAGATGTTTTTTGCTGTCAATAAGGCTTGCTTTTGCCCCTGCTGGACTTCCCCAAAGAATGAAAACCAAATGCTCTTTTTGCGTGCTTAAAAGTTTAATAACAGCATCAGTGAAGTTTTCCCAACCTTGCCCACGATGTGAATTGGCTTCGCTTGCACGCACCGTTAAAACTGTGTTTAGTAAAAAAACACCTTGCTTTGCCCATGCTGTTAGATTTCCGTTGCGAGGAATAGCACAGCCAAGATCATCACGTAGCTCTTTGAAAATATTTTGAAGGGATGGCGGATGCTGGATGCCGTCTTGCACTGAAAAAGAGAGCCCATGCGCCTGATTAGCTCCATGATAAGGGTCTTGCCCTAAAATGACCACTTCGACTTTATCAAAAGGGGTATTATCGAAGGCTGCAAAGATATTGGCGCTTTTAGGATAAATGGTATGGCTTTTTTTTTCTTCCACCAAGAAGTTTTTTAAGACTTCAAAATAAGGTTTTTGAAACTCATCCAACAAAACAACTTTCCAGCTCTCTTCAATTTTTGGATCAACCATTTTTATCCTTTAATTAATTGCAGTCTATTTTTTAAGAATTTTTGGGTAAAATACGCTTCGCCTTCTTCTAGACCTGTGCAATGTCTTCTAAGAGCATCGCTTCAGGGTGGGAACACAGCAGAGCACTTTTTTTAGGTGTGTGCCGCAGTCATCTGGGAGAGGGTTTTTACACCACTACTTACACTCCCAAATAATTTTCAATCTCCATCGCCAATTCGTAAAAATCAGCCTTACCCATTTTGCCTTTTTCTTTAAGCTTATGACGGATATGCTCTTTACCTTGAATTAGCTCTTTAGACTTCACTCCGTGTGAAATAGAAAGTGTTGCCTCAATAAATGCAGCAATTCGATCACAATTTTTCAGCGCTTCGCCATCAATGGCATTGTATTTATCTTCATTGTAACGTGATAAATCATGCACCATTTCAATGCCATTTTCATTGATACGGTTCATAAACTCATCTTTTTGATTGTCTCCATACAAACCCAAAAGGTATTTAAAGGTCGAAACCATTCCTTCTGGCAAATACGGTAAAATCTCTTCCTCAATCATTTTAATTTCAAACTCACTAATGATGTCATCAAGCCCGCTTACCGAATACTTCACAGGACTGATAATATCGCGTGTTAATGCTTCGGGAAAGTCATGAAAGAGCGCACAAAAAAAGTTGTTTTCCATGCGTTTATCGCATGCTTTAATGGAAAGAGAATAAAAATAACCCATAATAGCAACAATGAGCATGTGTCCAAGCACTGAGGTTTCAGGTATTCGTGGCGTTTGCGCCCAACGTTTTTGAAAACGAAGACGTCCACTAAGATCAATAATCTTAGAAATCTTTTTATTCATCTCCATTTTACGAACGCCAATAAGCTCGTAATAATCTTCAATTTCCTCTTCCACCGCCTCTTTTACTCGGTCAATATTGTTCAGAAATTGGCTGGTTTGATAGACAATAGAAAATTCCCAGCGTGTTGCCATGTACGAAGCCGCTTTGAGAATAAAACGCTCCTTTTTATACATAGAACTATCGCTCAAATACTTTTTAAAACGCTCATAAAAAGCGCCATTTTCAATATCACTCAGTGAATCATAGAGTTGTGCCAATACCCACGCATTGATCTCTTTCTCTTTTTTTTGAAGTGCTTTGCGAAAAACGTCAGGGCGAATATCAGTTACAACGACTCGACGCAAAAATTCAAAGATACCCGCTTCAATCATATTGACCATATTAATGCTATCTTTGGCTTCCATTTGTGCTAAAAAATAAGCAATAATGAACTTATGAGCTTGTTTGTCAAGCTCCACCAATTCGACCATACGAGGGTAATCATTCCAGCGTTGGATCGAAGCAGCTCCGAAGAACTGTTCTATCAGTCTAGGGTTTAACATGAACTCTCATTTCGTACCTGTTTCGAGTCAATTTCAATCACCGTATGAACATTCCCTCTTGGGTTAAAATCAGCAACGACTTTGAGCCATTTTGGTTTGAGCTTAGAATCGAGAAGGTCATAAATTTCATTCGCACTGTTTTCGTGGCTGATGTTGCGATTCATAAAGCTGTTGATGTAAAGTTTGATTGCTTTAAGCTCCACAACCAGTTCATTGGGAATATAATCAATATAAATCGTTGCAAAATCTGGATACCCACTACGTGGACATAGACAACAAAACTCTGGTAATGTAAGCTTAATAACGTAGTTTTTTTTATGCTGATTTGGCCAAATTTCTAAGTCTTTTTCAACATCAAATTCTGTAATTATTTTTTCACCGTATTTCATAAATTATCTCCTATTATTTGTTCTATTGATTTTGGTTTTGAGATACAAAACCCTTGTATAAAATCAGGTTTAATCTCTTTCATTTTTTCAAAAAGAGCCTCTTTATCTACGAATTTTACCATACTTTGAATGTGAAGCGTTTGGATAAGTTCAACGTAGTGTGAAAGAAGTTGTTGGTATTTTGGATCATCAATTTTTTTGGTAAATTCAATATCAAATTTCACCAAATCAATCGGTAAATATTTAAGGTATTCAAAACCACAATTATTACCACCAAAATTACCCAATGCTATTTTAAATCCAACCTCTTGATAACTCTCAATAATCTCTCTAAAACGGTGCATGTTTTCATAGCTTTTTTGCTCGATAATCTCAAGTATAAAACGATGCGGATCAATACCATTTTTTTCAAAAAGCGTTACAAGATAGCGTTTAAAACTAAGATTTCGAAGTGTTACAGGTGAAACTTCAATGCAAAAAAGTACCTCTTTTTCCATTAAAGGTTTAATCTCTTCCAATAAAAGCTCAAAAACCTTTTCATCAAACTCTCTCTCATGTCCTGTATGGTTAATGATACGTTGAATCTGCTGTTTTGAAAGTGTTCCATAGAGTTTAGATTCCATACGTGTCAAAATTTCTAAAATATTGATTTGATTTGATTTTTGTGCTAAAGAAGGTTGGTATTTGAAAAAAAGCTGTCGATGATTAATTGCTTCCTCGATAATCATTTGAAATTGATCAAGTTTAATGTTTGGAGTGATTTCTTCACTCTTTTTTTGTTCTTCCAACAACATTAAAAGTCGTTCTATAATATTGTTTACATCGCTATCATACGCAGCACTTAAAAGTGAAAAGGCCACTTTAACTTCAATATTTAAAATTCCTATATTTTGAACACTTTTAGTAAAAATTGTTAAAAGATGTCTAAGCTCTCTGCTTGGATGGTTGAGTAAAAGTATAAAACCATCATTGCTATATCTTCCAATGGCAATCTTTTTAAAACGATGCTCACGTAAAAAAAATTGTAATTTTTGAATAAAATGATAAAGAACTAAATCTCCATTATTGATACCATAACGTTCATTGATGTCATTTAAATTATTGATATGTAAAAAGATAATGGTGGTGGTTTCACGCTTTTTGATTTTAACGATTTTACTGATAATCTCTGCTCTGGTAAATGTTTTGGTTATTGGATCAATCAAACTTGTTTGAAATCCATGATAGATCAAATAAACCGTATAATAAACATAAATAGGAATCAATAAAATAAGGAGAATATAATTAATTGACGTGTGCGAAAAAAGCTGAAAGGTATAGAAAAAAACGCTTATGAGAAGTAAGAGAGGAAAAGCGATTTTAAGAGCTGTAATAAATCGATTTTCTCTCTCCTTGATCTCAGAATAGAGCATTAAACGTCCAAATGTTTTACGTCTTTGGCATGATCTTGAATATACTGACGGCGAGGTTCAACTTCATCACCCATAAAGAGAGTAAAGGTTTCACTTGCAGCTTCTGCATCATCAACTTTAACTTGCAATAATCGTCTGTTTTCAGGATTCATGGTTGTTTCCCAAAGTTGTTCAGGGTTCATCTCACCAAGACCTTTGTAGCGTTGAATATAAGCGCCTTTTTTAGCATTTTTTTCGATTTCATCGAGTACTTCAACAGGATCTTTGCCATCAAATACATCAAAGTCACGTTCTTGTATTTTAGTGTAAATATAACGAGCCTCTTCGTAAAGTGGATTGGTATAAAAAACTTCATCTAAAAGTAACTCTTCGAGTCCATCTTTGGTTTGAATAAAAAGATGAATGCTATCATCGTTGACATAATGGTTGAGAATGTTATAACCAAGAGCTGTTACAAATTTTTCAATCTCTTTGAAAAGATCACTTGATGGTAATGCAATTAAGTCTGGATTTTCAATCAAATAACGTACCACTTCAATCATAGAGAAGCGTTTTTCAAGCTCTTTTAAAATACCCCTATAAGCAGAGATAATTTTAAAATAATCCACTAAATCAGGTGTTCCAACACCTTCAATAGCAATACTGTCCATACCAGATTCAATTAAAAAGGCATTCATTTCAGTATCATCTTTAAGATAAATCTCTTTTTTACCTTTTTTATAACGATAAAGTGGTGGTTGAGCCAAATAGACATAACCATTATCCACAACAGGGCGTAAAAAGCGGAAAAGAAATGTTAAAAGTAGTGTTTGAATATGGCTACCATCAACGTCCGCATCGGTCATAATGATAAGCTTATGGTAACGAAGTTTTTCTTCGTTAAATTCATCCCCAATGCCGCATCCCAGAGCAGTAATCATATTTTTAATCTCATCGGATTTTAAAATTTTATCTAAACGGCTTTTTTCAACGTTAAGAATTTTACCTTTAAGCGGTAAAATGGCTTGGAAAACTCTATCACGTCCTTGTTTTGCAGAACCGCCCGCACTATCGCCCTCTACGAGATAGAGTTCACAGATAGAAGGGTCTTTACTTTGACAATCCGCTAATTTTCCAGGAAGTGTTCCAATGCTCATGGCATCTTTTCTACGTGTGAGATCACGTGCATTTTTAGCCGCTTCACGACCTCTTGCTGCAGCAAGCGCTTTATTCATAATCGCTTTGGCTTCGATTGGATTTTCTTCAAAATATTTAACCAGTTGTTCATAAACCAATTTTTGAACGATTGGTTTAACGTAAGAACTACCTAGTTTTCCTTTGGTTTGACCTTCAAATTGAGGTTCAGGTACTTTAACACTCACAATGGCTATCAAACCTTCACGAACGTCATCACCTGTGATTTTGACATCTTTTTCACGAATACCTGCATTTAAAGAGATGTAATTGGTAATGGCTCGCGTTAGTCCAGCTCTAAAACCACTCTCATGCGTTCCGCCATCAATCGTTTTAATGTTATTGACAAATGAGTAAAGAATTTCGCTGTAGGTTGAGTTATACATCATAGCAACATCAACTTCAACATCTTCAACACTTGCTGTATAGTGAACAGCATCGGCTACTTTTTCTTTTTTATTAAGATCTAAAACAAACTGTTTAATACCACCTTCAAAATGGTAAACTTCAGTACGTCCATCTCTTTGATCTTTGAGTTCAATCGTGATTTTTGGATTAAGGTATGCAAGTTCACGGAAACGTGTTGCTAAAATTTCAAATTGAAATTCTACTGTTTCAAAAATAGTACCATCTGGCCAAAATTCTATGGTTGTACCTGTACGATTGGTTGTTTTTACAACATCCAATGGCGTTTGAGGAATACCACAAGCAAACTCTTGACGATGCTCATTCCCTTCACGTTTAATAGTCGCAACAAGTTTTGAAGAAAGCGCATTTACAACCGAAACACCAACACCGTGCAAACCACCACTTACTTTATAGGTATCTTTATCAAACTTTCCACCTGCGTGAAGTACGGTTAGAACAACCGTTGCTGCTGACATATTTTCACCCTCATGCCAACCAACAGGAATACCACGACCATTATCGGTCACAATACAAGAGCCTTCACGTGTAAGTTCTACTTTAATTAAGTCACAATAACCAGCCATTGCCTCATCAATAGAGTTGTCAACGACTTCATAAATAAGATGGTGAAGACCGTTAATGTTGGTATCACCGATATACATACCTGGACGCTTTCTTACTGCTTCAAGGCCTTTTAAAACTTTAATATTGTCTGCACCGTAAGTACTCATATTTTCTCCACTTCTTATTTTTAATTCTTTGATACGCTTTTAAAGCAAAGCTCTAAAAGCTACGCTAACGCTGAGTTTACACGAGCGTAAGCTCACGCGCTGTGTGCTTAATTTTTAAATCATAATTGGCATAACAATGGTTGTAAAGTTATCACTCTCTAAAGTGAAAGGAAGACCACTGTCATTGAAACCTAGGGTAAAGTTACTATTTTCGATATTAGATAAAAAATCTAAAATATAACGACTGTTAACGGCAAGGTAAATATCACTATCAAGTCCTGTTTTAAAATCAATTTCTGTTTTTGCTTCAATGTTATCGTCATTCAAACTTTCAAAGACAATTTTTTCAGGTTTAAAAGTGATTTTAATTTCAGGGGAAATAATAGAAATTTGTTTAATAGATTCAACCATAGATTCACGGTTAAGTAAAATTCTGTAATTTTTATTTTTAGGAATGATACGCTGATAATCAGGAAATTTTCCATTGATAAGTTTTGTATAAAATGTAAAATGAGCAGAACTTGCAATGAGTGTGTTTTCATCGTAAAAAATTTCAATGTTATCAAAAAAGAGTTTTTGAATTTCACTGATTGCTTTTTTAGGAATGATAAGTGAAAAATTATGTTCAGTTGGTTGTTCTATTTGCATAATAGCAAGGCGCTTTGTATCGGTAGCAACTAAATTAATGCTGTTGTCCTTAATGTCAATTAAAGAACCATTGAGTTCGAATTTTGGATTATTGCTATCGATAGCTGGAGCTATTTTTTTAATGGAGCGAACAAGTGTGTTGCTATTGATGTCAAATTTAGGTTTAGAATCAATTTGTGGAAATGGAGGGAAATCAGTTGGGTTAAGCATTGGAAGCTTAAATTTGGAGCTATTCTGTTTGATATAGAGGTAATCATTGATTGTTTCTAAAACAACTTCGTCATCTTTTAAACCTTTAATAATATCTAAAAGCTTTTTTCCATTAGCGGTTGCATTGCCTGAAGTGATTATTTTGATCTCAGGTGTATGGTAAGAAAGACCAATTTCATAATCAGTTGCTTTAATGACAAATTGACTCTCTTCAGTGATTAATAAAACATGGGATGTAATTTGACTCAAATCTTTTTTTTCTAAATAGGGTTGAATGTTTAACAACATGTTTTCTAAAATGCTTTTTTTAATCGAAACTTTCATAGAGTCTCCTTTTTATTATTTAATTTAAAATAGATGAAGTAGTAGATTGGGATGAATTTGTGAAAACATCAACATTATACCTCAAACTAGGGATTATTCGCGTGAAAGATTTGTTGTGAGTTTTTCACATCTCATCACGTTTGTTATCAAAACTTTTTATACCTGCTTTGTTAAAATTTTATTTTTTAGATCTTCAACTTTAAGTTTAAAAGACTCATTGGTGTCAATAAGTTCGTTAATTTTTTTAATATTGTGTGAAACAGCTGTATGATCTTTCATTCCAAAGTAGGTTGCTAAAGATGGCATTGAGTTTGGTGTAAGTGTTCGTGCCAAATAGATACCAATACGTCTAGCTTCTACAATGTTTTTACTTCTTTTAGTCGATTTAATCTCGCTTGGTTTAATATTGAGATCTTTTGCAATGATTTGAATAATATCTTCAAGGCTAATATTTTCGCGACGCTCTTTAATCTGCTCACGCATAACATTCTTTGCAAAATCAAGGGTTATTTCTTGACGCATAAGTGATGCATAGGCATTGAGGTTAATAATTGCACTCTCAATTTCACGGATATTATCGCCCATGTTGGCAGCAATATAATTGACAATATCGCTGTTAAGGTTAATACCATCGAGTTCACATTTCTTTTTAATGATGGCAATTTTTGTTTCTAATTCTGGTAAGCCAATATCGGCAATTAAACCCCATTCAAAGCGACTTTTTAAACGATCTTCAAGTCCATTAATCATCTTTGGTGGCTTATCTGAGGTCAAAACAATTTGTTTACCTGCAGAATGAAGCTCATTAAATGTATGAAAAAATTCTTCTTGTGTTTGAATTTTATTGGATAAAAATTGAGTATCATCAATAAGTAAAACATCGCAATTACGGTATTTTTCACGGAATCTGTCCATAGATTGGTTGCGAAGATTATAGGTAAAGTCATTCATAAATTGTTCAATTGTTGCATAAATAACAATTTTACCTTTACTTTGAACATAATTTCCAATGGCATGAATAAGGTGAGTCTTACCAAGTCCCGTAGGACCATAAATAAAGACAGGATTGTACATAACGCCTGGTTTTTCAGCAATAGATTTAGCAGCTGTATAAGCGTATTGATTTGAACTTCCTACAACAAAACTGCTAAAGGTATAAGATGGGTTTAAAATAGTATTTTTAGTGCTTTTAATAGAATCTATCATTTCAACAGGAGTTGATTTAGTTTTTGTGGTTTTAAGATGCTCTTTTAGGACGATTTTGATTTCAGGCTTTTTGCCTGTTTTGAGTTCAAACAGATGAGCGATTTTGTCGGCGTATTTAGTTCTTACCCAATTAGCGATGAGAATATTAGGGGCAAGAAAGACCATTTGATCCGAATTAGACGCCTTTTCATGGAATTTTAGTTGTTTAATATAGCGATCATATTCTAAAGAAGCAATCTCTCCTTTTAAAAGTTCTATGACGGTATCTGCTAACAAAAACACTCCTTAAAAAAGTCTTCACCCTGTGAATATCATGTGAATAAGTTTGTTTTATTTTATCTAAACTATTATTAGTTATATGTTAAAGCGTGTATGTGTATAATGTGAAAAAAGTTATTCACCCTGTGAACAAAGCTGTGAATAAAGGACAAAAAATTGGTTATTTTAGGGATCGATCCAGGAACGCGTAACTGTGGATATTCTATTTTAAAAAAAGAAAAAAACACGCTTATTTTGATCGAAGCTGGGCTTATAAAAATTAAAGAAAAAATACTCCAACATCAGATTATGGAGTTGGTTGAAGGGCTTGATACCATCTTTAAACAGCACACCATTGATGAAGTTGCGATTGAAGATATTTTTTATGCGTATAACCCTCAAACAGTGCTTAAATTAGCACAATTCAGGGGTGCTCTTAGTTTAAAAATTTTACAAGTTATAGGCAACTTTAGTGAGTACACACCACTGCAAGTCAAAAAAGCCGTTACAGGCAATGGAAAAGCGGCAAAAGAGCAAGTAGCCTTTATGGTAAAGAAGATTTTAGGCATTAAACAAGAGATCAAACCTCTGGACATTACAGATGCTATTGCTATAGCCATCACACATGCCCAAAGGGTGAAAGTGAGTTAAGAAGGCTCTTTGATATTAAAGAGATATTTGTGCTCTTCTGGTAGAGCATCATAAAGTGCATGAGAAAGATCTTGAATTTCCCAAAGCGCACTTTTATCGCTGCGCAGTGTTAAAAAGTTTTGAAGACTTCTAGCGTTAATAGTCCATGTAAGTTCGGTTTTGTAACTCTCCGGAAGACAGTATTTTGCCTTATCGTTGCTAATTCCTTCCACGAGTACTAAACGAAGGTTTTCAAGTGCTTTGATGCTCATCTCATCTACCATTTCTACACCCGTTAAAACGAGGTACTTAGAAGCACGTTCTACATCTTTACATGTAAAGCTCTCTTCGTTCTTTAACTCTTTAAGTGTGTAGCGTGTTGACTTAACGGAGAGTGACGCCATACGATGCCTTGCAAGCTCTTGAAGAAGGGCACGGGAAATGCCTTCAATGTAAAAGTTATAGACAAGATGCTCTAAGGTTGAAGCGTGTTTAAATTTATTGCCAACGCGATCAATAAGTTCTCTGTCTTTTTCGCCGCCTTCATCGCTTTTGTCAAAACTTTGCCAACACGTACGAATGGCATCGGCACAAATGAGTAGGGGAGTGTAGTGGTTGAGTGTGATTTTCATGAGTGAGTCCCAAGTTGTTTTTTGGGACTCATTGTATTACATGTAAGCTAAAAAAATCTATTTGAGTTGGAGTAAAGTGTTGAGCATTTCATCCGCTGTTGTGATTGTTTTTGAGTTAGCTTGGTAACCTCTTTGAATAACAATCAACTGTGTAAGGGAGCGTGAAAGGTCAACGTTACTCATCTCGAGTGAACTTGCTTGAATCGTACCTTTACCACCTGTTGAAGCTTGTCCAACGATAGGATCGCCTGAGTTTGAAGTTTGAACAAAACAGTTACCACCATCACTCTCAAGACCTTGGTTGTTGGTAAAGGTTGCCATAGCCACTTGTGCGAGCGCAAAACTACGTCCATTGGTAAAACTACCGATAACCGTACCTGTTTCATCAACACTTAGACCATTAAGATCACCACCCGCATAACCATCTTGGCTAATACCTGAAGTGTTGGAGTCTTTATCAAAACTGGTCATACCATCAAATTGTCCGAGTGTTCCAAACTTGAGTTCAATGTTTTGGCTACCCGTTGATCCGTTGTTGGCTGTATAGGTAAGACTTCTTGGAGAATAGGTTGCTAAAGAACCATCAGAGTTAAAGCTAACCGTACCTGTTACAATGTTTTCAGGGTAGTTTCCAAGGTTAATATCACCTGGTTCTGGAACAGAAATAAGGACTGACCATTCAGTACCACCCTCAGATGTAAAGCCTGTTTTTGTATATTCAAGTCTTACGGTATGTTTTGAACCAAGTGAATCGTAAACATCGATACTGGAAGCGTGGCTTGCTGCATAAACGGACTGAGAGGTTCTCACAGATGTACCTGATGTGAGTGTTCCTTGAAGTGCATTGATCGTTGTGCTAAAGTTATTGTTGGCTGCAACGTTATTGGTTCCATTGGTAAGATTGGTGATTGTTAAGTAAAGATCATGATCATTGGCATTTTTAAAGTTTGTTCCAGCGGGAAGTGTTGTAATAGCTCCCGTAGCTACTGAAGCAACGCTTACATTTATTCCACCTGCTGGTATAACAGTTCCAATTGGAATAGTAGGGCCATTTGCACCTGTTGGTCCATAGGTATTAGCACCTATGGTAACGTTTATGGTAGGAGTAATAAGTCCAATTGTTGTGAATCCTGCTGGTAAATTATTAACTACTGGCCCTTGTGGAATTGTTACAGCAGTTGTGAGTACGGTTCCAGCAGGAATGGTGCTACCGCCAGCACCCGTTGGTCCATAAACTGTGCCATTAACTGTAACGTTGGTTGAAGGTGTAATGGCTGCAGCTAAAATTGCTCCAACTGGAAATGAAATAGCTTCAGTAGCTAATGCTGTTGTAAGAGCAGCAGCAGTCATTGTAACAGGTGTAACTAAAGTACTATCAACAACGTCACCATCATCGGCATTAAAAGCATCTCCTTTAGGGTTTGCGATTTCAAATTGACCGGTTTTATTAACAGAAACGGTTACACCATCATTTTTATTGAAAGCTTGTGAGCCTGAAGTTACCCATTCATTTCTAACATTTGAATCAGGATCAGCAATGGTATCAGCAACGGCTTGTCCTGTATAATTAACAAATAATCTAGCATCTTTTTGAAGTGCTTCTCTTAAATCTTCCGTTGTTGTAAAGGTTCTTTCTGCAGTATCATCATAGAAGTGTGTTGTATTGAGTGGACTTGCAGAATAGGTATATTGATAGGCCGTAATAACATTTGTTGATACTAATGTAGTGGTATCTGTGCCATTCTTAAGTAATTTAATATTTTTCATTGCGGCTTCAGTGCCAGATTGATTATTATTGGTTAAGTAGAGCCCTGTACCACCTGTGATGTTGGCTTCAACACCTGTTTTACCTGTTTTGGCGTTGATCAAACTTGTAATATACGATGCGACTGTTGCATCATCGGTTGATACGATGCTACCCGTAATGGTTTCACCATTTAATGTAAGATCAATGGTTGTTGTGCCTGAAGGATCATGGGCAATGGTAATAGTATTGGTTTTTGCTTGCGCGAAACTTGTCCAAATACCTTGACCTGTTGTAAGGCTAAAGGCTTTTCCATCGGAGTTGAAAAGTGCGCCAAAGTCTTGCCCGCGTTCATAAAGTTTTTTACTGGTATCAAACATATTGCTGCCAGTATCGTTTTCATCGTGTGTTTCTGTCGCTTCTTGAATACCATTACCATTAATATCAACCCATCCGTGATTTCCGTCTAGTGAGTAGATAACGGATTTATGAGTGCCTACAGTATCACCTGAGTCAAGGTTAGCTTTTACAGAGATATAACTCGAAGCATTAGCGGGTGTTGTAAGTCCTGGTGGAATGGTAATGTTGCCAATTGGCGATGTAGAGTCAATCGCAAGCGTTGTTTTGTCTCTGTTCCACCCTTGTGCGATGTAACCGTTGGTATCGACAAAGTTACCGTTGGCATCAAAGGTAAAGTCACCGCTTCTGGTATATTTATAAGTACTTCCGCCATCGGGGGATACAACAAAGAAACCATCACCTTGAATCGCAAGGTCGGTTGTTTTGTCCGTTGTTTCGATGGAGCCTTGTTTAAAGATTTTTGTGACCGTACTTATTTGTGTTCCAAGTCCAATTTGCATCGCATTTTTACCACCAAGTTCACCTTGGGGTGCCGTTGCAATTTTAGCTGTTTGGCTTAAGAGATCAGAAAAATTTGCTCTACTGTATTTATATCCGGTGGTATTAACGTTTGCAATGTTATTACCTTCAACGTCCATTGCGATCTGGTGTGCCTGCAATCCGGTAACGCCGGCCCAGAGTGATCTCATCATAGCGTATCCTTTTTAAAGTTACTTTTTATTTTTATAAATTTCGTACAAAATGAAAGCAATTTTTATTCCATGTAAATGTCATTTACATTTAGTTTTTCATGTTAATAGCATTTTTAATAAGCTCATCGCTGGTGGTAATGCTTTTAGAGCTGGCATCAAATGCTTTTTGGGTAATAATAAGCTCGGTTAGTGCCGTAGCCATGCTAACATTGCTACCTTCTAGTTTGTTACTAAAAATGGTTGAACCTAAAAAGCTATTGCCATTTTTGTCAGTGTAAAAAATGGGTTTTCCACTGTTGTCGGACGCTTCATATAATGTTGCAGAATCTTGTAAAAGTCCTTGATCATTTTGAAAATGATAGACGGCAACTTTCGCAATAGCCGAGCTTTTACCATTTGTAAATTCCGCAACAACATTGCCATTGCTATCCATTGCGTAGTCTTTTAAAAAGCCTTCCATAGAACCATTTGCAGTAACAACATTGGCTTTTTTAATGGTTGTGCTTGAGATAAGACCATCATAATCACCAACCGTTCCGAGGTTAAGCTCTAAAGGAGTACCTCCATTGCTAAGTGCTGGCACAGAGTTTGATAAAAGCTGTCCTGCTCCACCAAAAGAGACTATTCCTGTTTTGGTATCGACAATGTCATAGACTTTATTGGTTGAGGTATCAACATAATATTTTGTTGGATCATAGATTTTTGAAACAGTCCCTTTTACAGTATCAACATTATAAACGGAAGTATCGTACGTTTTTGTAGCATCATAATTTTCAACAACATAATCTTCAAAATAACTTAGTACTTTAACCGTAGCATCCCAGGTGCTTCCCGATGCTGCTTGAGGAACTTGTTTGGTAAAAGTCATATCAATAATATCTTTACTGCCATCGGGTGCAATGATACCTGTGGTGAAGTGTTCGGTATTGGGAATTTCTTGGGTTGATTTTACCGAAACGCTTGCGGTCAAATCCGAAGTTGTATTTAAGTCACTCACATCAGAATTTACAATACTCCAATTCAAAGAGGCATCAAGTTCGGTTGAAATTTTTTGTGTTTTTCCATCAACATCGGTCAATGTGATGATGACAGTATCGCCTTTTTTTGGATTTTGCAGTGCTGTTGTATTGCTGACTGTTCCATTTAAACTTATTTTCCCTAAATCAGTTGGTGTCACTGCTGCGGTGTAATCAGCCGCACTAAGAGGTACCGTAGTGGGCGAGTAGGTCGCTGAGACACTTGCAGTCAAGTTAGAAGTAATGTTTAAACTACTCACATCTGCATTTGTAATACTCCAGTTCAAAGAGGCATCAAGTGTGGTTAAAATATTTTGTGTGTTTCCACCAATATCCGTAAGGGTAATAGAAATAGTATCGCCTGGTTGTGGGTTTACAAGAGCAACTGTATTGCTCACCGTTCCACTAAGACTCGCTGTTCCTAAAGGTGTTGGCGTTACCGTTGCTGTATAATCAGCCGCGCTAAGAGGTATGGTAGCGGGTGTGTAAGTAGACGACACACTTGCGGTTAATCCGGAAGTGGTGTTTAAACTACTCACATCTGTGTTTGCAATACTCCAATTCAAAGAGGCATCAAGTGTTGTTGAAATATTTTGTGTTTTCCCATCAACATCTGTAAGGGTAATGGTAACGGGATCACCTGGTTGTGGGTTTGTAATGGCAGCCGTATTGCTGACTGTTCCATTTAGATTTACTAAAGCTGCTGGGGTTACGGTTGCCGTGTAATCAGCTGCATTTAAAGGAACAGTAACAGCATCTGTTTTAATGGTAGGATCAAGATTAGCACCGTAAGAAACTTTCGAGGTTGCAACGGGTGGATAGTAGAGTAAATCTGGCAAAGTTACTTTGGTTTGCCCTCCAACACTTCCTAACGGAACATCGTTCATAGGAGTAATAGCATAAGGTGTCACAGGAGAAGATGTTTGGGCATTGTAATAAGTTCCAAATTTTGCCATTGTTTTGGCATCAAGTGTTGTGGGGGTAATGTTATTACCCGATGTTGCCATAAGATAATAGCCATCGGTATTGACTAAAGAACCTTGCGCATCAATGGAAAAAGAACCTGCTCTTGTGTAATATGTTTTTTTCGCGTCTTGCCCTTTGACGCCAAACCAGCCATCACCTTGAATGGCAAGATCAAAAGGGCTATCCGTGTTTTCAAGAACCCCTTGAGCTAAATCGAGCGAAGTTGTTTGACTTTGCGCTCCAAGCCCTTTGTCGTTAGAATAAGAAGCGTAAGCGCCTGTTAATGCTGTTGAAAAAAGAGTTGAAATTTCTGGGCTGCTTCCTTTATAGGCAGTGGTGCCAATATTGGAAATATTATTAGCTTGCACATCCATAGCAAACTGTTGTGTTTTCATGCCAGAAATTCCATTGTAAAAAGAGCTAGTCATTGGAAATTCCTTTATTTGTCGTAAAACTCGACAACATCACTCATGGCATAATATTGAGAACCTAATTTAACATAAGTTGATCCAGAGTCATAACGTATGGATTCAACAGGGTAAACACCAAATGCAGTTGTTTTTGAAGCGCCAGCAGCGTCTACATACGTTGCTGTAACGCGATAAGCGCCATCTTTTTGAAGTGTACCAGAATTATCTGTACCATCCCAATCAAAGGATAAAACGCCACTTTTGCCTGCAGCAACACTGCTAAGATCAACAGTTTTAACGGTTGCCCCATTTTTGTCTGCAATGGTAAGCGTTCCTGTTTTAATTGCTGTTGGGAAATAGACTTCGTAGGTTGATTTACCACTACTAAGTGTAATAGCATCACTTCCAATACTTCCCATTTTTCCAATTACAGATGTTGCATTAGCACTTACACTCTCTTTGAGTTGCGTTGATAAATTGTCCAAAGCAGTGTTTGTTTTAGTTGCAGATTCTAATGTAGCAAGCTGAGAAGTTTGGGTTAAAATTTTATCTGAATCCATAGGACTGGTAGGGTCTTGATGCTGAAGTTCGGTTAATAGAAGTTTTAAAAAGTCATCTTTTCCTAATGTATCAGAACTGCCCGTTTTTGCTGCAGCTGTTGTTGTTGTCGAACTTGCTGTGCCTGGAGTAATAAGGCTTTCGTACCCTTTAGTTGATGTTGTTGCCATAATGTATCCTTTTACTATAATTTATACATATTGAGGAATGACAATTTCTAATGATGCTGTCTCTTCCTCACTTGATTCGGTGGTAAACTCTTCAAAATTTCCACTACTTTTTTGCTGATTTTGTTGTGATTGATTGCTGTTTCTTTGATCGCTAAAGTTCATCTCTAAATTGGTAAAACCCATACTAACTAGCGCATTTTTTACATCATTTTGATTTTGAGTAAAAAGTGACATGGTGTTGGTATTGGAAGAGATGTTTACATGTAAATTATTGCCTCGTGTTAGTAAGGTAACATCTACATCTCCCAAGTTTTTAGGACTTAAAGAAAGCTCAACTTTCATAATAGGCGGTTTATAGGCTTCTATTTTCTCTTTAAGGTCGGTTGCAAATTGATTTAAACTCTCTTTTACCGGAGTATTTTTAACCGTAGTCTCTTGTTTTGACGTTGTTTTAATATCAGTTTTAACCTCTAAGGTTGATTGTGTCTCTTCAGAAGAAGTTTTCGTTGTCTCTTTATCATCATGAGCTGCTGTTTTTTGGAGTTGTGCCATCTCTTCTTGTGAAGATTCATCGAGTGTTTTTTCTGTTTTTGTTGTTTTTGGCGTTAAATCAACAACGTTTTCTTCAGATTTTAAAAGAGGCTCTTTTTTGACTTCATTAACACGTGTTGTAGCCACTTGAATAGGCTCTTCTTGTGTAACAGGCTCCTGCACAGTAGGTTCAATAGGTTGTGATGATGTTTTCTTTGTTTCTTTTGGGGTGACGACTTTTTGGATCGCTGTTTCAAGCGGTGCAGATACGACTTGTTTGGTCTCTTCTTGTGGCGCTTGAAGCGCTTGAGCTAGAGTATTTTGTTGCTTTTCATTTACCATTGATGGTGCTTCATCAACTACCACATCGACTTTATTGTTGAGTTCAACGGGTTGTGTTTTTGTAGGTTCAGGTTTAACATCTTTAGAGATGAGTTCACTCAAAATAGATGTGACAGGTGTCGTTTCTGTCTGCACGGGTTGTTTATCTAAAAGGTTCATCACATTGGTGGTAGGTGTTGTTGCTACTGTTGTTGGTAGCGTTACATCACTTTTTTGTGAGGTTTTTGCACTATCTAAGGCACTTTGGAGATCATCAAAGAAGTTGCTTTGTGCAAGTTTTGGGAACTTTGTTTGAAGACTGTCTAGATTCTCCTGCGAGATTGAAAGTTTTTCCAAACCAAGATTGTATTTTTTCGATAAATCCATCAAGTCGCTTACACTTTTAACATTAGCAAAATCTTGACGAGCAGTTTCACTGCCAAGAATTTTTTCTAAAGTCGAAGAGGGTTTGAGTGTTGGGAAAACCGTTATTTGTGAATTTTGTTGAAGCGCATTAACAACGCTTAAAAGATCATCTAAAAGGTGTTCATCCACGCTTTTCGCCTTTTGATCTTTTGCGTTAAGGTTGAGATTTTCACTGACAGAGGTTGTTGGCAGCTCTTGTGCAAGATCATTTAAAGATGTTTGTTTGCTCTCTTGTGTAAATTGACCAAGAATAATAGAAAAAAAACTCTCACTAAAAGAGCCATCATTACCTGCAGGTGTAACTGATTTTGTCGTAGAAGGCGCAAGAGCTATAGGGCTTGGTGCTTGAGCAAAAGAGAGAATATCTTGCATTGCCATTACCTTAATTTGAATTTTTTAGAGATGATTCCACTCCTTTGACAAGCAATACTCATTCCAAATTTTGAGTTTTTTTAGACGAAGTATGTATAGACGTTGTACTAAAGAAAATTGCGTGTTAAAAGTGCTGCTTAAAACTTTCAGAAAAAGCGTTAAAAATAGCTTTACATGTAAGGATATTTTTAATTTAGTAAGAAAGTGGTATAATGAAGCATATTTACTTCATCAAACTACACCAATCACGTACGTTTTATATGAGATGTAAAAGTTATTTTCGAGGAGAATTTTTTGCAAGAGTTTAGAAATATTGCTGTGATCGCACACGTTGACCACGGAAAAACGACCTTAGTCGATGAGCTGTTGAAACAATCAGGAACTTACACAGCACACCAAAAAGTAGAAGAAAGAGCCATGGACAGTAACGATCTTGAAAAAGAGCGTGGTATTACCATTCTTTCTAAAAATACAGCCATTCGCTACAAAGATATTAAAATCAACATTATCGACACTCCAGGCCACGCCGACTTTGGTGGTGAGGTTGAGCGTGTTTTGAAAATGGTTGACGGCGTTTTACTTCTTGTCGATGCACAAGAAGGCGTTATGCCACAAACCAAGTTTGTTGTTAAAAAAGCTCTTAGCCTTGGTCTTTGCCCAATCGTTGTTGTTAACAAGATTGATAAGCCTGCTGCTGATCCTGATCGTGTTGTCGATGAGGTATTTGACCTTTTAGTAGCCCTTGGTGCAAACGAAGATCAACTTGAATTCCCTATCGTTTATGCCGCAGCAAAAGAGGGTTATGCTAAACACAATATGAGCGATGAGAATAAAAATCTTGAACCTCTTTTTGAGACCATCATCAAGCATGTTCCAACGCCTTCAGGCAATGCAACGAATCCACTTCAACTTCAAGTTTTTACACTTGATTATGATAATTACGTTGGAAAAATCGGTATTGCACGTATTTTTAACGGAACGATTAAGAAAAATGAGACTGTTTTACTTGCAAAAGCCGATGGTGAGCAAGTTCGTGGACGTGTTTCAAAACTCATTGGTTTTCACGGTTTGGAAAGAATTGACATTAATGAAGCAGAAAGTGGTGACATCGTAGCGGTTGCTGGTTTTGAGACACTTGATGTGGGCGATAGTTTGGTTGATCCAAGTAATCCTATGCCACTCGATCCATTGCACATTGAAGAGCCAACACTCTCCGTTGTTTTTGCGGTCAATGATTCTCCATTTGCAGGACTTGATGGTAAATATGTTACCTCAAACAAAATCGCTGAACGTTTAGAATCTGAGATGAAAACGAATATCGCGATGAAATACGAGAGTGCGGGCGAGGGTAAATTTAAAGTTTCAGGTCGTGGTGAGCTTCAAATTACTATTTTGGCTGAGAACATGAGACGTGAAGGTTTTGAGTTTACATTAGGTCGTCCTGAAGTTATCGTTAGAGAAGAAAATGGTGTTAAAATGGAGCCATTTGAGCACCTTGTTATCGATGTACCTGACGAATTTACGGGTGCTGTTATCGAAAAACTAGGTCGTAAAAAAGCAGAAATGAAAGCGATGAACCCAACAGGAGATGGTCAAACGAGAATTGAGTTTGAAATTCCTGCGCGTGGTCTTATTGGTTTCCGTGGACAGTTCTTGACCGATACAAAAGGTGAGGGTGTTATGAACCACTCATTCTTAGATTTTAGACCACTCAGTGGCGAAGTTGAACACCGTAAAAATGGTGCACTTGTTTCAATGGAAACAGGAACGGCGATGGGTTATTCACTTTTCAGCTTGCAAGAGCGTGGCGTTCTTTTTGTGGATGCACAAGTCAAAGTTTACTCTGGTATGATCATTGGTGAGCATTCACGTCCAAATGATTTGGATGTCAATCCGATCAAAGGTAAGCCACAAAGTAACGTTAGAAGTAGTGGCGCAGATGAAGCGATTAAACTCGTTCCACCACGTAAAATGAACTTAGAATTAGCGCTTGAGTGGATTGAAAATGATGAATTGGTTGAAGTAACGCCAATCAACATTCGTATTCGTAAAAAATACCTCGATCCAACACAACGTAAACGTATGAGCCGCTAAAAAGCTTTTACATGTAAAGATTTTGCCACTATCTTGGTGGCAAAATCGTATAATGTCTAAACAATACAGGAGGTTTATCATGGAAACGTTTTTGGTTGTTGCAGGTGTTATTCTTCTCATTATCGTGTTTATGTACAACACGCTTATCTCTAAAAAAAATCAAGTTGAAAATATTTTTGCCGGGCTTGATGCTGTTCTCAAAAAACGTTACGATCTTCTTCCTAATCTTGTGGCAAGTGTCAAAGAGTATATGGTGCATGAGCGCGCAACGCTTGAGAAAATCACCGAACTTCGCTCCAAAGCACTCAATGGCTCACTTGATAGTCGTGAGACCATAGCACTTGATAAACAACTCTCTTCAATGCTTAGTAATTTAATGGTAGCGGTTGAAAACTATCCTACGCTTAAAGCGAATGAAAATTTTCTGCATTTGCAAGGAACGCTTAACGAACTTGAAGAGCAAATCTCCGCAGCGCGTAGGGCTTACAATCAAAGCGTAACCGATTATAACAATGCTATAGAGATGTTCCCAACAAATTTTATGGCAAGTGCGATGAAGTTAGTGCGCAAAGAGGTCTTTAGTATTCCCTCAAATGAGCGCGCGAATGTTGATGTGAAAAATCTTTTTCAAAAATAGGTAACGCTTGAAAACAAATCTTGCATCATTGCTTGATTATTACTACGAGTCGATGTATCCAGAGCTGAAAGCTTTGGAGGAGAAACGCCAAAGCATCGTTGCTACGCTTAAAAAAGCTGCTTTTATTCTTTTAGTTATTGCTACGATTCTCTTTTTATTCTTGACAAAAAACGCTATTTTAATACCGCTAAATGCGCTCATGGTCAGTGGAATGGGTGCATTTTTGATCTTTATGTTTATTTACCGTCATGAAAGTGCTGGGTATGGATCGTTGTTTAAAGATCAAGTGATTGAAAAAATCATTCATTTTCTTGATGCTTCACTGATTTATGATAAAACAGGTTCTATGAGTGAACATGAATATCAACAGAGTGAGCTTTTTTTAGAATCTTACGATCGGTTCAGTGGTCATGATCTCATCAGTGGGAAGATTGAAGGGGTTGATGTACGTTTTTGTGATTTACATGTAGAGAAAAAAGTGCGCACGAAAAACAACAATGAAGAGTGGCACGACATTTTTACAGGGCTCTTTTTTATGGCTGATTTTAACAAAACATTTCATTCTAAAGTCGTGGTTCTCCCTGATGTCGCTGAACGGAGTTTGGGTGTTTTGGGTTCGTGGATGCAGGGAATGAATGTGCAAAGAGGCGAGCTCATTAAGCTTGATCATGTTGAATTTGAGAAATTATTTGTAGTTTATGGAAGTGATCAGATAGAGAGTCGTTATATTCTTTCACATGCGTTTATGGAAAAAATAGTGCAATTTCGTACCAAAATTGGCAAGCCGCTTTATCTTTCATTTGTTGATTCTAAAATTTTTTTAGCACTCAATTACACTAAACCGCTCTTTGAGCCGATATTATCACGTTCCTTATTAGAATTTAATTACATTAAAGACTATTTTGAACTTTTGGCAATGATTGTTAGCATCGTCAATGAATTTAAACTGAATGAAAAACTATGGAGTAAACGCTAAATGTTTAATGAAAAACTACTCAAAATCTCTTTGGCATTTATTGTATTTTTGATCATCATTGGATTTGTAACGCTTAATTATATGCTCAAAGAAGATAATACGCAGTCCTCTTATGGTGCAACAAGTACAAAACGTGCTACGAATGTTAGTACCGATGCTAAAGAGATAAGTCTTGATACCATTTATATCAATATAAAATCCCAAAAATATAAAATTTTAAAAGCGGATATTGCCTTAGTCATGAAAAGCAATACCAGTAAAAAATCGTTACAAGCCAATATGGATAATGTGCGTAATGCTGTTTTGCAGTATCTCAATACTATGGATGCCAATGGGTTAGAAACAGTCAGTGGAAAAGAGCGACTTAAAGAAGAGTTGATTGATATGCTAGAAAATACATTTGGGTATCAGATTGAGACAATTTATATCAAAAACTTTATTCTCGCCCCTTAAAAAGCATTAAACTTCTAAGCGAGAGTAAGGCAATGAAACTCGCATACAAATAGAGATACTCTCCATAAAAATAGCCCGCAAGCAGGGCACCTACAAATCCTCCTAGCCCAAATGAAAAGCCATAGTAAAACTGCGCCGCAAGCTTTTTGTGCGCATAAAGCGTGTAAAGAAGGCTGAGGGCTGCGGTGTGATGCAGTGCAAAGCTAAAGGCATGAAGCGATTGTGTGGCATAAGAGATAAAGAGTGACGAGGGAAAAAGAAAAAGTAAAAACCAGCGAAGAGCGGTTGCAAATACGCCTAATTTCACTAAAGAAAGAAGGCTAAAGCGGCGCAAAAGCGGTGCTTGGAAATAAAATAGAATAATCTCGCAAATAACACCAAAAGCCCACAAGTAGCTTGTGCCTTCAAGGCTGATGCCGTGTTCAGTCTCATAGATCGTAAAGAAGTTATAAAACGCACCAAAACTGACCTGCATGAGAAAAAGACTGAGCCATAAATACTTTACATGTAAAAAGCTAAAAGGCACTTCTGTAGTGGTGCTTGAGGTGGTAAAAACAGGGTTGTTTTGCGTAAGAAAGTAGGCAAAACAAGCCGTAAGTGCAATGCCTAAAAGTAGGTAATGCAGACCGTTCGTGTAGTCCTCAAGGTGTTGCGCTAAAATGATACCCGTAAGCATAAAACCAATAGAGCCAAACAGACGTGACCTTCCAAAGCGTTCTTTTTGAAGATGCTCCATCGCATACGTTTCAACATAAGGCAAAATCATGCCAAGACAGGCACCTAAAAGCATATTGGGGAGCATAAAGAGGTAAAAATGGTTAATGGTTGGATAAAACATGAGAATAGAAAAAAGCGCTCCACCAAGAGCCGTGTAAAAGACTTTTTGTGTTAGTTCAAAATGCTTAAGAAAGAAGAAGGGTACAAAAAAACGCATAAGCGGTGCTAAGGCAAAGATAGCCCCAATTTGAGGTGTGCTGTAACCTATCATCTGTAAAATTTTGGGCATAAAGATGACATAAACCCCCGTGACTACAAAGTAGAAAAAGAAAAAGCCCGAGATTTTAAAAAAGATCATTTGCAAATAGGGGCAGTTTGACTCAAAATATCATAAAGGGCTAACTTATCTTTACGCAGAAGTGGTATAAAAAGCCCAATAATCGTGATAGCTGTTAAAAGAAGCACACTATAACGTACGATAAGTTGTCCCAAAGAAGCCATTTGTCCCATTTTGAGATCAATCAGTTTAAGATCATACGCTTTATAGCCAGGCGTTTGTCCGCTTCGTTTGAGAAAGGCGAGGGTGATCATGCCATAAGGAATAAGAATAAGAAGCCAACCTTGAAGTATGTGCTCTGCAAAGCCTTCGCGTGAGCCATAAATGATATAAAAGACAATGTAGAGAATAGGCATAAGAAGCATAAAAGAGTCTACGACAAAGGCTTTGAGACGTTGAAGAAAGGGTGCGATGGTGTAAGGAAGCAAAGTTTCTTTGCTCTCCTTTGGATGAAGTGCTTTTTTAGCAGTACGCCATCGCATAAACGCCTAGTTTCCTCTACTACCTGGCTTGTAAGCCACGCTTCCTTCTTTGCATAAAGGACACTCACTTGGCTCATAAATATCAAATTCAAAATCAGCCAGTGCAAAGAATGGTGCATCATGAGGTAGTTTACATGTAGGTTTACCTTCAAGATCGCTTCCTACCCGTTTGCAAAAACCACGATTGGCAAGTGCTGCGAAGCCTACAATGACACCACCCATCGTTTCAGCAATTTTAGCCGCTTCTAAAGCAGAGCCACCTGTAGTGATGATGTCTTCACAGACAAGGATTTTTTCACCTTTTTTCACCTCAAAGCCTCTGCGGATGGTCATCTCACCATTCACACGCTCCGCAAAGATAAAGCGTTTTCCAAGGGCACGTGCAAGCTCATAGCCCGCTAAAACACCACCAAGGGCTGGAGAGCAGATGGTGTCGATTTCAAGCTTGGAAGCATGAATCATTTTGGCTAATTCAACGGCTAATTGCTCTGCAACTTTTGGATCTTCTAAAACTTTTGCGCTTTGAAGATAATAACGTGAATGTTTTCCACTACTAAGAAGAAAGTGTCCTTCTAAAAGGGCATTTGCATCTTTATATATTTTTTCAACTTGCATGGTCGCCCTTAAATTTTAAGTAGTTCAGCTTCTTTTTCTTTGACTAAATCATCGACTTTAGAAACGGTTGCATCGGTGATTTTTTGGACTTCATCTTGACCTTTTTTAGATTGGTCTTCAGTGATGAGTTTATCTTTTTCCAATTTTTTAACTTGATCGTTAGAGTCTTTACGAACATTGCGAATCGCGATTTTTGCTTTATCGCCCATCGTTTTAGCTTGTTTCGCGCCTTCTTTACGTTGGTCACTTGTCATTGGAGGGAAGAAAAGTTTAATGGCTTCACCATCGTTGTTTGGATTAACACCGATATTGGCTTGCATAATCGCTTTTTCGATCTCTCTTAGCATCTTTTTCTCCCAAGGAGAAATGGTGATGGTGGTTGCATCGGTGGCCAAAACAGTTGCTACTTGGCTAAGACCGGTTGGTGTTCCGTAGTAGTCGACATGAATGTTGTCTAAAATAGTGGTAGAGACTTTACCGCTACGAATGGTCATAAAGTCGCGCTTAAGTGCCGCAATACATTTTTCCATATGCTCTTTTTGTTCAGCATAGATTTTACTGAGTTCCATATTTATCCTTTACAAGTAGTTTCGTTGAAATTTTATTGCCCACGGAGACGATAACCCGTGTGCGCTCTTTGGTCAATATTTTGTTAATCTGTGCTTCAAAAACACCGTCGCTTAAACTAACCTCTTGATAGCCATGATCACTGATGTAAATGCCACCTTTTTGTGATGTGGTTTGTGCCTTTACATGTAAAGATGTAAGCTTGCCATCTTGAAGTAATACCGTAGGTTCTATCCATGTAGCTTCAAGCGCCTTATACTTTAAAAATCCTGTTAAATCACTCTTGCCAACCAATGCAGAGCGGTCTAAATCAAGTGGATCACTAAAACTAGCTACGGCTCCCATCGTTTGGTTTAAAATCGCTTCAAAGCCATAACGTGTTGCAATCGCTTTAACCCGTGGACTAAACTCACCAAAAGGGTAGGAGTAGTAGTGCGATTTTAGACCAAGGCGTTTCTCAAAAAGTGCCAAACCCTCGTCAAAATCTTTTTTGATCGCTTCATCACTGAGTTCGGTTAGATGGGGATGGTTCAGTGAATGAAACTCTAAAGAGCCATACTTGGCAATTTCTTTGAGTTGATCCCAACTCATAAAATCACCATATTTTTGCTCTGTTGCTCCGACATAAACGAACATTGTGAAGGGGTAGTTGTACTCTTTGAAAAGGGCTAAACCATGCTCATAAAAACTTTTGTAGTTATCATCGATGGTCAGAACAACCCAATTATCAGGAATGGTCTCTTTGTTGTGAAGCGCTTTAACCAATTTTTCAAGTGGAATGACTTCATAACCATTTTTTTTGAAGTAGTCGAACTCTTTGCGAAGTTCTTCTAGCGTTGTGTTGGTTGAGGGATACCTGGAATCGTTAAAACGATGGTAGATGAAGATATGAGCATCTGCCCACATCATCACACTCAAACACAACACAAGCCAAAAAGATTTCATAGCTTATTATTTAGACGCAGGAGCTTCAGGTGCTGCTGGAGCAGTTGTGATAGGTGCTGGAATACCGCTTGGTACAACGCTTTTTTCGATTTTAATATCTTCAGCAATGGATACTTTTTTATTTTGGTTGTAAAAATAGCCTAAAGCTAGGGTATTGACAATGAAAAGTGTCGCAATGATAAAGGTGAATTTAGCCATAAAACCCGCTGGTCCTTTTGCACCAAAAAGGGATTCATTGCTTCCACTATATGCGCCAAGACCTATAGATGAGCTTTTTTGTAAGAGTACAGAAACAGTTAAAATGGCGGTTAATACAAATTGTAAAACCAATAAAACGGTGGTCATAAGGGATGTCCTTTGTTTTCAAAATAATGTAGAACTAAGGATTATATCCAAAACGAGTTAAAAAATCGTTAAAGTACGTTTTTCTCTCTTATAATGTCTCAAAATCAAGCTTTATTTCATCGATACTACGCTCGGGCAAAAAGGCTTTAGCGTATTCTAAATAGATGCCTGAAGTATAGAGAAATTTGACTAACTCTTTATCAAGTTCGCCCTCTTTTGCCATCGTATAAAGAATTTTCATGACAGTAGAAAGTGGCATACCCGCTTTATAAGGACGATCACTGGCTGTGAGTGCTTCAAAGATGTCGGCAACGGCTAGGATGCGTGCTTCAAAGCTGATTTCATCCCCTTTGAGACCTTGTGGGTAACCTTTACCATTGATTTTTTCATGGTGATTGCCTGAAATTTGGGGAATTTGCTGGTATTTTTTAGGGAACGGAAGGCGGTTTAAAATATCGACACTTATCTTTGCGTGATCGTTGATAATCTCGCGTTCTTCGAAAGTCAAAGTACCTCTTTGTACACTCAAATGATGTGCTTCATCTTTGGTTAAAATGATGTAGGTTTGATCACCAATCACCCATGGTTTTTCCGCAATTGATTGAATGAGAGCAACATTCTCGTTACTTAAAAATATTTCTCCATTATTGCTAGATTGAATGAGTGCAAAGGTGTCATGGAGTGTCTGCATCTGTTGTTTATACGTGGCTTCCAAAGCATCTACATGGTCTAAATGGTTGCTTTCCAAAAGAAGCATTTTGTCTTCTAAGAGTTTTACATGTAAAGCTTTTTCAATCGTTTTGACACGGTTTTCAATTAGCGTAAGACGGTCAAACAGTGCTTCGAGTTTAGTTGCTTTATTGAGAATATGTTCGGGTGACGCAAGTTTACCAATGTCGTGCATCAAGGCAGCAAAATTGATCTGCTTGATCTCTTCTGGATTAAAATGTTTATGGGCATAAAGTGTTGTGTCTTGGTTAATCGCTTCTGCGAGCATGACGCTCAGTTTTACCATACGTTTAATGTGCCCTGCAGTATACGGTGATTTTTTACTGATGGTGAAGATAATGCTCTTCAAGAAACACTCCAAAAGATTTTCAAGCCCTTGGATCAGTGAGGTTTTGGTAATGGCAATCGCCGCTTGTGATGCTAATGAAAGCGTGATCTGCTCATCTTCACTATCAAAAGGGATCGCTTCAAAGGTCTCTTCTGTTTGTTTGTTGATCAGTTGAAGTACGCCAATAATTTCGTGTTCATGGTTTTTCATCGGGATAACAAGCATGGATTTGGAGCGATACCCTGTGCCTTGATCAAACTTTTTGGTTCCCTCAAAGGAAAAACCTACCGCTTCGTAGACATCAGGAATGTTAATAAGGCGATCTTCCAAAGCACATGTTGCCGCGACCATCGCTTTGTTAGGTGTTCCATTTTCTAAGTAAAGTGGCAAAGGTGCCCACGTGATTTTCCCGCTCGTGCCACCCATTTTGATATTCAAAGAGTCTGTTTGAATGACTTGAAAACGCAAAGTCTCTTTTTCGAGCAGATAAAGTGTTCCACCATCCGCATTGGTAAGATTTTTGGCTTCTGTGACGATCATTTCGAGTAGCGTATCGAGGTTTTCATTAGCGGAGAGAGCTGTTCCAATTTGCGTCAGTTTTTTAACGCGCTCATCAACGCTAGGTGCAAGCGTAGCGTGATGAAGAAGTCCTGTTGAGAGGTCTATTTTTTCGCCATCGCGTAAAATCATCTCTTTATCAATACCTATAGATTCAAGCTCACTTGCAATTTGTTCCGCGTAAAAGGGTTTGAGGTGATTGATATAGATGTGAACATCATTACGTTTGAGATACGCTAAATCTTGTTGGAGGAAATGTGGCGTTAAGTGCTTGCTCTCCGTCGCGACTTTTGAGAGGCGATTTGGAAAGGAAACGTCAATGATCAGGGCTTTAATTTCAGGTTTTTTGTTGAGTGTATGCCAGAGATTTTCATTATGAAATGTGTCACCTGAAAAAAGTATGCTACTTCCATTTTGCTCAATCATATAACCGCAACACGCGACCGTATGGTTAGCAAGAAAAGGAGTAAGTGTAATGCCTTCTTCGACAGGGTAGTTTTTGTTGGCTTGAATAGTCACATAGGTGATCGCAGGAGTGAAACTATGAGGCAGATAAATTTTACTAAAATCTGGCCATATAACATCATTGAAAAGGTGCTTTTTTAGGGCTTCAATCGTTCCAGTAAGCCCATAGAGATAGAGTGTTTCTGTGCGCTTTGCAAAAAAATTGTCAATCATAAAAGCGGCATCAATGATATGATCTAAATGAGCGTGGGAGAAAAAAATATGATTTACATGTAAAGCATCTTCGCCTAAAGCATTCATAATATTGCCCGCATCAATCAGCGTATTTTTACTGATTTGAATACATGTCGTAAAGGCATTTTTAGACCTACTTCCTTGTGCGCCAAGAATGCGAATGTGGCTCATATTTATCCTTTGGTGGTGTGTACAAAAACACCATTAAATGCTGTAGGTGGGAAGGCAATGTAATGCGAACAACGCTCTATATAAATAGGGTAGAGTGCATAGTTGGTTTTAGTCTCTTGTTTTTGTAATGCTTCAAATAAACAAAGAGCCTCCGCAAAGCGCGCCTCTTTGTAAAGGGCTATCGCGTCATGATGCAATGTTAGCTCCTCTTGGAGTGCTTCATAGCTCACCGTATAGAGTGGCTCTTGTTGGGGGGTGTCAAAGTCATGGATTTGCCATACTTCTACAGGCTCACTTTTGCCTTTAACGGTGACCAAGTCCAAGAAACGAAAAATGTAATCGCCTTTGAGCTGGGCTTTGGTGAAGTTTGAAATCGTAAGGTGAGAGTTGTAATACTTACACAAAGATTCAAGACGGGAGCCAAGATTGATAGGATCGCCAATAACGGTATAGTCACTTCTACTGCTCGTTCCCATTTCGCCGACAATGGCAACACCGGTATTAATACCAATACCAATATCGATGATAGGTATCCCTTTTTCCTCTGCCATAGCGGTTACTTTGTCAAACTCAGGGTTATCTTTAAGTGCGGCATTGAGTGTTTTAAGATGGTGAAGTTGTTGCAATGCCGCAGTCACAGCTTTATCCGCGTGATCTTCGATGCTAATAGGAGCATTCCAATATGCCATAATCGCATCACCAATAAATTTATCGACCGTGCCACCGGAGCGAATAATAATCTGACTCATAGGATCCATATAAGCATTCATAAGATGAATCAGTTTTTTTGCGTCGCCTGCGGCTTCGGAGATAGCGGTAAAGTTACGCACATCGGAGAAGAAAATAGTGATCTCTTTTTCGATACCTTGCAAAACGTCATCTTCGCTCGCAAGAATATTATTCATAACCGCTGGACTTACTTTACTGGCAAATTTATGTTTGATAAGCTCTTTTTGGCGTATTTCTAAAAAGTAGTTGATCGCTTGCCCTACGATAAAAAGAATATTGATTGCCGCTAATGGCAAAATGGTATTGAGTAAAATGCCTTGATAAACCATGCAGTAGTAGTGCGCCACAATCACGATGAGGTTGAGTGCAACAAGAGCTACAAAGCTAAAAAATGCGCTAGGAAAGAGTAAAATTGCTAAGGTCAAGAGTGAAAGCAATACGATACTGAGTATATCAACACCTAATGCCCAAATGGGTTTAGCAATGTAATCTTGATGAAGTATGTTATCAATCGCATTGGCATGCACTTCGACACCGGCATAAACACTTTCAAATGGGGTACTTCTAAGATCTAAAAGACCCGCTGCGGAAGTTCCCAAAAGAGCGATTTTATCTTTTACATGTAAAGGATCAACGCTGTTGTTATAGACGTCAATGGCTGAAATATAACGGTAGCTATTTTGACCTCCGCGGTAATTGACCATCAAGCGTCCAAAAAAATCTGTGGGGATGACATGCTCTCCAATCTCAATTTGACGAAGTCCACTCTCATCATAGACAATGTTGACTCTCTTCTCACCGAGTAAAATGCGTACCATTTCAAGACTTAGCGAAGGATAGAGCACGCCGTCATATTCCATGACCAAAGGAATGCTTCGCACAATGCCGTCATTATCAGGAACGGTATTGAAATAGCCGCTTGAATAGGCTTGTTTTTGAATCTGAGGGATGTTCAAAATTGCACGGTATGGTTTGATCAACGATGAGTGTTTTGGGCGATTTTGTTCCACAATGGTTGCTGCTGATTTTGGACTTCCCTCTGGCTCGATAGAATCAGGTGTAAGCGCAAAAACATAACCGACAATTGTAGGCGTGTTGGCGATGGTTTCGGCAAAAATAGCGTCGTAATCGGGTACATTGTTATGGGGTAATCCCAACTGTGATAAAACCTTTTGAGGCGAGCTGTTATCGGCTTCGGCAAAAACTACATCAAGTCCGACAATGGCAACGCCAAGATTGGAGAGATTTTCCAGAAGTTTTGCTACTTTATCACGGCTCCAAGGCCATTGACCTAGTGCTTTGAGGCTCTTTTCATCGATGTCGATAATGACAATATTCTCATCGCCCTTAATTTCACCTCTACTTTGAAGCATTCTGTCTTTGATTTTATACTCAAAAGGAAGCCAAAAAGAGCTGTAGTAGAGGTAGCCTACAACACTTCCCACCATAACGATCAAGGTAAAAAGAATTTGCAGTAGGCTTTTGCGCATAGACTAGAACGTCCACATAATACTAGCGAGAGCGTTTATTTTGTCGTAGTCGTATGGATCATGGTTAGAGTGGTTGTTGCTGTACATCACACTGGCTCCCAAAGAGAGGTTTTTTTGAAGTGTGTAGCCAAAAGAGAGTTCATACTGGTCTTTGTCATCTTGGCGTTTAGTAAGAAAAATGGCATCCACGTCGTCATAATTGGTCGAAGTACGGGTATAGCCAAAAGAACTTCGGAAATCTTTGGTGAACTCTTTAGAAAGATCAAATCCGTATTTCCACTCTTTGTTTTGCACATCGGTTCGTACTTCTTCAACTTCTTTGTTGATGCCATAACTGGTATGAAGTCCTAAGGCAAAAAGGTTTTCACCGATGATACGTCGATAATTGATAAAGAGCAAATGTGCATTGACATCGTATGTCTCATCGTGGTAATAGCCTCGCTTAAAGCTATAGCCTCCCTCAATTTGAGAGAGCGGATCAAGAAGATAACTGCTTTTAATGCCTGCTCCAACATTGGCGAGATAGCCCTTGCCATCGATATAAACACGATCAAATGTGACAGGAAGTGCTACGGTTGTTTTATCTTCACTCCACGTTGGGGCACTGGAGAGTGAAAAGAGTACCAGATTGTTTTTGCTGGATTGGGAGTAAAGTTTGTCGTATGCTACAAAGCTATTTTCCAAGCTCCAACCACCACGATCACCAAAGTCATAGCTGTGGTTTAAAACAAAGGTTGAAAAACCATAGCCATCGCCTTTTTTATCATTGCCTGAAATTGGAATGTCTAAAGCGGGAAGTGTGAACTGTTTTGCGCCAATATCGTTATTGACATTGCTATCGTATCCACCACCTACAATGAGTGCTCCACTGAAGTGATGGCGGCTCATGCTCTCGTCAATTTTACGTTTAAACGTCGTGGCAGAATCTCGCACATCGTTTGGAAGCTGGTCATTTAAAACTAAGTCTAGCTCTATTTGAGCCAGTTCTAACTCTTGACGCTCATAGTAAAGGCGAGCTAATTCAAGATGTGTTCGTGTGTGTTTGGGATTGAGTATGAGTACACGATCAAAGGCTGCAACAGCTGTGTCATATTGGCGAAGTTCTAGAGCACAACGCCCAAAGAGAAAGTTTATCTCAGTGTTCTCAGGTGTTTGATCGGAAAGTTTCTCAAATAATGGGTAGGCTGTGGCAAAGTCATTTTGAGCATAAGCTTTTTGTGCGGAGTTATAAAGCTCCCCAGAAGTAGGTTCTTGTGCCAAAAGTTGTGTACCAAGAAGTGCAATGATTGCAATATGTGAGAATTTCATTATTTTACCGCCTTAAAAACGCCTATCGCCGTTTGTGAATCTGCTTTTAGTTTAAATGTTCCACCTACTGCTTGGGCAGATGAACCATAGAATTGACCTTTAACTGATGTAATACTGGTATTGCTTGGTGTGCCATTAATGGAAATTTCACCTTCAGAAGCAGCAAAGCCACTTCCAGATGCGCTTGTGCTAAAGAGGTTAGCAGACCACACTTGAGGCGTTGTTTGGCTGGTTTGGAATTGAATAGACCCAGAGCTAAGGCTACCGCATCCTCCACCAAAATCGAAATTCAACGCAATGGCATTATTGGTCGTAGGGTCAATATTATAGCTATTGCCACCATCGATGACAGAGCCGATAACATGTCCATTGTAAGTGTAATTTGTCGTAGTTGCATCACCAATTTTTGTTGTAACATACGCACTTGCGGAAGCAGCATCTTTGCCTGCAACCCAGTAGCTCATAGTAGGTAGAAGTGTGCTATCATCATTAACTTTCATTGCCCAGTATCCCCAAGAGACATAGTCGTTTGCATAGGTATTGTCCGTTTGCATCCAACCTGCTTGGTTATCAAAATTTTTGATGGCAAAACGATTGATATCTTTATAGGTCATCGTTGCGCTATTAGCTGCCTTGATTAAAGAAACTGGCTCAGAGACTTCACGGTAAAGTGAAATAGCACCACTGGAAATACTATCATTACTCGTATCAAGGCTAAGTGTTAGGGTGTCTTCTATACTGTTTGCAATACCATCAAAAAGATATTTGGAAGTTGCTAAACCGCTAAGTGTGACAGTTCCAGCATGGGTAGATGACGATTGAAGGGTTGGACTGAAAACAGGGTAAAAACTATCACTGTAATTGTCAATTTGGTTTGTAAAATGAGTGTAAGTATTTGCTAGCTGGCTGGTTTGAGAAGCTTGTTCTACAACGGGTGGAGCTGCTGTTATTGCAGGTGTTTGTGCTGTCGCCTGAGACGGAGCAGAGCTACCTTGAGATTGTGCTGATGGCGATAGTGGTTGATTTAATTGTTGTAGTTGAGCCGGTGTTAAAGGTGCAGGTGGTGTTGGTGCGAAATTTAGAGAGACAATCGTAAAAGAACCTGCAGATACAGGGACGCTACCATGAGGATTAGTGACAACAATCGCACCTGAATAACACCCAATTAAATCGGGTCTTACTGGTGGCGGTGGCGGTGGTGCAAATGATGAACTAAACTGTAAGGGACCTGCTTGATTCAGAATTTGTGTACCACCATGATTGGTGATAACAATTTGCCCTACGCCACCGTCCGAATCGGATAGAAGTGACACGTAATTTTGCCCATTCTCATATCCCGCAGACCCTGCTACAGTTGTTCCACGAATACCAATGGTCGCTGTTTTTGTTTCTAAATTAAAATTCTCTGGCGCTTTTTTACCAATTTCGCCTGTAATACTTTTAAACGTACCTTGATTGAATTTGAATTTTGCTTTTGGTTGCTGTGCATCATTAAGATATTCTTGAATATCCAAGACACTCGAGCTTCCAAGTGTAATAACGGTTTTATCTTCAAACGTTAATTGAATTTGACTGTTATTGCTCGTAACAATCATATCATGTTCTTCAATATGAGAGTTTGTGGAGAGCTTAATAGTTTGATTATCTCTCGATGCAGCGGCTTCTCCCTTCAAAAGAGAGACTTTTCCAATAGATGCCCATACCTGTGTCACCAATAGAAGACACATAAAAATACCTAAACGCCCCCATTTAGACATTGTTTTCTCCTAAACTTATAGTGTAATACCTATTCTATGAAAAAATTTCTTAAACTCTTATTGGTACTTTTGCACGCTGTTTACATGTAAAGATGAAGCAGGTATTTTTTGCCAGAATATAGAGGTATAAAGCTTTTCTACTGAAAAGGATGATTGCGTTAAAAGCTTTGTGCTAAGAAACGCAATTATCCTAATAAATGTGAGTTTTAATTATCGTGTTGCTTTAAAAACACCTGTTGCCGTGTTGGAACCCGATGTTGCACTAAATGTACCGCCAGTTGCTTGAGCGGATGTTCCATAGAATTGACCATTGATTATGCTGGTGCTTGTACTATCTGTGATACTATTTACAGCCACATTAGCTATATTTGAGATGGAAAAGCTACCGCTTCCAACCGTACCAGAAGGGGTAATTTTCCATAATTCTGGTGTTGATTGGCTCGTTTGAAATTTAATGTAGCTAGTATTTTTAAGGGTGCCATTTCCTCCACCAAAATCAAAATTTAATTTGACATCATTATTTCTAGTAGGGTCAATGTTATAACTATTGGTTCCGTCACTGACTGAACCAATAACATGCCCATTGTAAGAGTAAGTAGTTGTATGATTTTTAGCAATCAATGTATTTATATGGCTATTTGCACTATCGGAATTAAGACCTGCAACCCAATAGTTAGCAGAGGCAAGAAGTTTACTGTCATCATTGAGATTAATGGCCCAATATCCCCATGAAACATAGTCATTGGCATAAGTGTTTTTTGTAATAATCCACCCTTGGTAGTTATCAAAATCTTTGATAGCAAATCTATTGAGCTTTTTGTAAGTCATGGTAGAAGCGTCGCTGGATTTGGCTAAATCTATCACCAACGAACCGATACGATCCAGTGTAATGTAGCTGTAGGTGTCACTAAGGCTATTAGTACCACTTTGGATTGAAAGCATAAAAGTATCGTTTATGCTAGAACGTGTTTCTCCATTGCTAGTATACGATGATGTGGCAAAACCGCTCAAATTAACGGTTCCTACATTACGAGAAGATGCTTGAAGGCGTGGGTTATTGAATGTTGGATAATAAAAATGGCTGCTAGCGGATAAAACTTCATTGACTGTATCGGCAACATCAGCATCTTCAATATCATTAATCTGTGTAGCGATATTGGCTGTTGCTAGCACTTGTTGATTGGTTTGCGTGACTTGTGCTGTGTTACTACTAACAATTTGATGTGCAAGTCCCGCATCTGTTGCTGTTGTCTGAATAGGCTGAGAAACAGAAACAGTTTGCGCTGTGTTACTACTAACAATTTGATGTGCAGGTCCCGCATCCGTTGCTGTTGCCTGAATAGGCTGAGAAACAGAAGCGGTTTGAGTAGAAACTTGCTCTGCTGAAAGTGGTGGCAGTGCATCTGATGACGGTGTATGTGTAGCAAGTGGAGCAGATGGCGCAGGTTGACTACTCATCAGTAATGCTGGAGTTAGTACAACTGCTGGTGTTGGTGCTTGGGTTTTTGATACGGTGGTTTGAAAACCAGCATTAACTGCTACGGTAGCTCCAGCATTACTGACGACAATGCGTCCACTACTACAGCCAATAATATCAGGCGCTTCGCCTTGACCGATTTGACCGACAACTGTTGTTCCACGAATACCAATCGTTGCAGTTTTAGTTTCAAGGTTAAAGTTTTCAGGAGCTTTTTTGCCAATTTGTCCTGTAATACTTTTAAATGTACCTTGGCTAAATTTGAATTTTGCTTTAGGATCTTGTGCGTCATTCAGATACTCTTTGATGTCTAAAACACTCTCACTACCCAGGGTAATGACGGTTTTATCTTCAAATGTCAATTGAATTTGGCTATTTGCACGTGTTGTAATAATATCGTGTTCTTCGAGTGTTGTTCCATTGGCAAGTGAAATTGTTTGATTATTGCGATTTGCAATGGCTTCTCCCTTCAAAAGAGAGACCTTTCCAATAGATGCCCATACCTGTGTCGCTAAGAAAAGACACATAAAAATACCTAAACGCCCCCATTTAGACATTGTTTTCTCCTGTATATTCAGTCTTTGAATCCATAACTCAAAACTGTTTGTTAGAACCGTAAAGTTTTTATGGTTGTCCAGCTTCAAAAAATAATTTAAAGCATAGACTCATGAGTGTTAGAAACTTTCTTAAAAAGTTACCAACTACAGATTATATTTTATCGGAACGTTAGCGATGAAACGGTCTACTTTTGTACGGTTCAGATGTGACTTTGATATGACTTAAGGGATAAAAAGCCAAAAAATGTTAAATATTTTAAATATTGATGCGTTTGAGAATAGTCTTAGCTCCCAATAAAGAGGTGTAAGAATAACTTTACATGTAAAGGTTAAACAGACACTTTTTAGGCAGTGCAGAGTATAATTTTTGGAAAAATAGTGGACATTAAGACTTACATGATTGCAAAACATATTAAAGAATTCTCAAAAAATGCCCATAGCTACGATGACTATACCTCCTTACAACAAGAAGTAGCGCGTTATTTAATCTCTCGCATTACAACGAAACCTACAAAAGTCTTGGATTTAGGGTGTGGAAGTGGTGCAGTCTTTAAAAATATCCCATGGAAAATAAGCCAATTTACGGGAGTGGACAATGCTCTTGGCATGTGTGAACTTCATCCTACATGTAAAGAGATTGAAATCATTTGTGAGGATTTTGAATCGCCTTTTTTACTCTCTCGCCTAAACCCACCGTACGATCTTTTGATCTCCTCTTCTGCTCTGCAGTGGGCAAATGACATTGAAGCTTTAGTTGCTCAAATGAGCTTTACATGTAAAGAGGGCGCATTTGCTATTTTTACCGATAAAACGTTTGAAACCATCTATACAATGAGTGATCGCATCACTTTTTTACCAAGCGCAACCACGTTGGTTCACATGTTTGAAAAATACTTTACATGTAACTATGAAATCAAAACATTTCGACTTTTTTTTGAGGACAACCTCTCCAAGTTCCGTTACATTAAAAGAAGCGGTGTAAGTGGCGGTGAAAAAAGTTTGAGTGTCGCACAAACTAAAGCATTAATTCAAAATTATCCATACGACTATCTTGAGTTTGAGGTGCTTTTTATTTGGGGTGTGTCAAATGAGTTTCAAAAGGTAAATAAAATATAACCAAACTTTATACATCCCCTTAAAATCACTACTCTAACCTTAAAAAAAATAATTGAATGTTTTTTGTTTTTTTTAACCAAAATGGCAAAAAAATGGCAAAAAAAGTTTATAAAAATTTACCTTTATAAGAAAAATGTCGGAAAATAACCAAAGTTTTACCACTTTATAAATCTCGTAAAATAGGGCATTTGCTCCATAATATTACGTTTTGGATACTTTTTTTTACCTTTTGTAAGTTCTTTCTAAGATTTAACCTTTACAATGGATATACAAAGACACACTTTTAGATGTGATTTGAAAGTGTGAACCTTAAAGGCAAAAGATTACAAGGAGACGCGATGAAAGTAGAGATCTCGAGAAGGAGATTTCTTCAAGGTAGTGTGGCGATGTCTATCGCTGGCGGAGTGAGCCTTAGTTCCTCTTCCATTATGGCGAGCGCTGCAACACCGGCCAAAAAAATTGGCAATGAAGATAAAAAAGTAGCAACACTCTGTGAAATGTGTGTTAATAAATGTGCAGCGATTGCGCATGTCCGCAATGGCGTCGTTGAAAAACTCGATCCAAACCCACTCTTTCCAAAATCACGTAATATGCTCTGCGCTCGTGGAAATTCAGGTATTCAAGCTCTTTATGATCCTGATCGCCTCAAATATCCGTTGATTCGCGATGGTGAAAAAGGAAGTGGTAAGTTTAAGCGTGTCAGTTGGGACGAAGCTTATGCATACATTAACGAAAAACTCACCAAAATCTTAGAAGAAGAGAAAGATAACCGTTCAACCGTAGCGTTTTGTGCAGGTGAGGGTATTGCAGAGCACACCTTCAAAAGTTTCTTCACGATGTTTGGATCTTCCCATTTTCTTAACCACGCAAGTCTCTGTTTAGCCACAACGGTTTCGGGGTATTCCCTCACGATTGGCGGTTATGGTCAAGCGGATTTGGACAATGCAAAATACGTCATTATGGCAGGAGCAAATCGCGCTGAAGCGATTGTCACTCCTGACACGATGGACTTTTTCAAACGTACCAATGGACGAGGTGCAAAACTGATTACGGTTGATCCTCGCTTTACCAATACAGCAGCTAAAAGTGATAAATGGCTTGCTATTAATGTTGGAACCGATTTAGCCTTTGTTTTAGCGCTCACCTATGTAGCGATCAAAGAAGAGCGATACAATAAAGCCTTTGTTGAAAATTACTTCAATGGTTTTGATGCCTATAAAGAGCATATTTTAAGTAACAATTATACCCCAGAGTGGGCAGAAAAAATCACTGGTATTAAAGCAGCCGATATTTATCAAGTATCTCGTGATTTTATGGCAAATGCTCCTCAGGCGATTTACTACCAAGGAAGACGTACGACGTGGTCTAAAAATGACTTCCAATTACGCCGTGCTCAAGCGATTTTTTCAGCTCTTGGTGGTGGTGTTGATGTTAAAGGTGGTATCTGCTTTGGTAAAACATTACCATTGATTGAGCATGACGCCGTTGCTCCTATGTATGCGCAAGCAAAACCTCGTATCGAAAAAGATGAAGCAGCGGTTGTGGGTGGTTCTGGCTCATGGGTAGCGTTTAGAAATATGGTTTTAGAAGGTCGCAGTCCTTATCCTGTTCGTGCCCTTTTTAACTACAAACACAATCCAATGCAAAATATGCCAAACAATAAAAAAACAGAAGAGTTCCTTAAAAAATTGGATCTTGTTGTTACAATCGACACGATGCCAAGTGATACGGTCATGTTAAGTGATGTTATCTTGCCTGAGTGTACGTATCTAGAGAGAACCGATCCAGTCGTTTCGTATGGTGGTATTGAGCCTTCCATCGCTCAACGTAATAAAGTCATTGACCCAATGTTTGAGAGTAAACCTGTTATGGACATCATGAGAGGGCTTAGTGCCAAACTTTCCAAACCACTTTTTGAAATCACTAAAAAATACGATGAAGATGTTCAAAGTGCCATTGAAGATGATGGTGAAGATAAAGTCTATGCAGACTTTGATTTAACAAAGCCATTTGCACACGATCAAGCAGAACTCAATGCGCACGCCGTTGAAAAATACGAAGGTGCAGCAGACATCCTGAAAGAAAAAGGTGTTTTCTACCCAAATATGAATGAATATTTCAAAAAAGTGGGTGTGAATGATTATGAGTACTATCCTGAAACGAAACGTGCTTATTCGGTGAGAAATAACAAGTTCGCGACACCATCAGGCAAAATAGAGTGTTCCGTTCCGGCTCTGGCTAAAAAAGGAATTGACGCTATGCCTGTATGGAAAAGTGAATATGAAATGGCAATTCCAGCAGGTAAATTTAGATTTATTACAGGACGTCATGCGCAATTTACTCAATCAGGAACATCTAATAACCGAATGCTTCTCAATCTTGTGCCACAAAACTACGCATGGATTAATAAACGCGTTGCCGAAAAGTTAGGCATTAAGTTTGGCGATAAACTCGAAGTCTCTAGCAAGGTAGGCAAAACAACGATCAAAGCGTATCCAACAGAGAAAATTGGACCTGATACACTCTTTTTTGTCCATGGTTTTGGCGTTTACTCAAAAGCACTTACGCTTGGATACAACAATGGCGGTAATGATGCAGCCATTATTGAAGATGGCATTGAGCCGATGCACGGGTCAACCTGTCTTCACGACACAATTGTAGAAATTAGAAAGGTTTAATCATGGCACGTTATGGAATGGCACTAAACTACAAAAATTGTATTAATTGTAGAGCATGTGAAAGTGCATGTAAAGAAGAAAATGGTGTTTTGCTTCTCAAAGATCATTATCGTATTTGGGTGGGTGTAAAAGAGGCGGAGGGACAATTCCCCAATATCTCTATCGCTTCACAAACCTATCATCCAAGTCAATGTCAGCATTGCGAGAATGCACCGTGTCAGCAAGTTTGCCCAACCAATGCAACCTATTACAGCAAAGATGGTATGGTTATGGTTGATCCTACTAAATGTATCTTATGTACGTATTGTATTAATGCATGTCCTTATGATGCGCGTTATGTGGATAATCGAACCAATACAGTCGATAAATGTACCTTCTGTTCAGATACGAGACTAGCGAATGGCGAAACAACCACAGCATGTCAAGCGACCTGCCCAACAAAAGTGAGGGTATTTGGTGATTTAGATGATCCAAACAGCGAGATTTCTGTATTGCTTGCTAACAAAGAGTATCGTCAAGTGAAAGAACACTTGGGTACGAAACCAAAACTATTTTATATCTTGTAGGAGTTTATGATGCAAACAATTTCTTTGAAAAAACTCTTTTATTTTGAAAAAACGCCTCTTAATCTGGGGATAGCAATTGTAACCGTAGCACTTCTTGCCGCTTTTATGGCAGGCGCGGTTGCCTATATCTTACATGGACACCATGTTTACAATGTAACAAGACAACATCCATGGGGTTTACTCATCGCAATGTATGTCTTCTTTGTTGTATCCAGCACAGGTCTTTGTATTATCTCCTCTATTGGACATGTTTTTGGAATTCCTGAGTTTCAGCAAATTGGTAAACGCGCTATTGCGGGTGCTATTATTACCATTAGTTCGGGTTTTGCGGTTATTGGCTTAGAGATTGGTCACCCAATGACAATGCTCATTTACAACGTCTTAACTCCTGGTCTTACCTCTGCTATTTGGTGGATGGGAACGTTGTATGGTCTTTATCTTACCTTTATCTGTTTAGAGTTTTTCTTTTTAGCGATTAAGGTCAATCACACGTTTTCTAAAATCTTTGGTATTTGTGGACTTTTAGTGGGTCTTGCGGCGCACTCTAACCTTGGAGCCGTTTTTGGATTTTTGATTTCACGTCCTTCAGCTAATGGTGTATTTTATCCTGTGTATTTTATTCTCTCCGCGATGATTACAGGATGTTACTTGGTTTTCTTAATGTATGGCTTTAGATACAAAATGAATTTTCCTGAAAAAGTAAGCGTTATGCTTGTCAAACTTTCAAAAATTTTAGGCATGCTTTTAGCCGTGCTTATTTTCTTTGAAGCGTGGAAAATTTTAACAGCGTTGTATGGAGATATGCCAGAGCGCGCAGCGACTATTTTACATGCCATTAAACATCCAAATTTTTGGTTTGGTGAGTTGATCTTAGGTATGTTAATTCCTTTCGCGATTATTTTAGTGAGCAATGCAAAAGCGATTAAAGCAACCATTTATGCCTCTATCACAGGCATGGTAGGTATTTTCTTTATGCGTTATGACTTAGTTCATGACACATTGCTTTATCCTATGACAACACTCAAACGTGCTGAATATCAAGTAGCGCCTTCATTTGTAGAGTACTTCCCATCCGCTGCAGAATTTGCAATAGGATTTGGTGGTATTGGTTTGGCTCTGTTTATGTATTATCTTGCCGATAAAGTCTTTAATCTTGATGAAACCGAAAGTGCTCATCATTAAACAATAGTTTTTAGATGCACAGTGGAAAAGATTTTTTCACTGTGCAGTACTTTTTGAAATCTTCGTTTCCCCTACATTTAATCGTCAAAAAATGACATGCTACTCTTAGTAAAAAATAGTTATCTTCTTAAATTTTTTTTGAATGTTTAATGCTTTTTAAGTAATAAAGTATAATAATTATTATGTTTTCTTTATATAATTATTAGGTTATAGCTTTGCTTGGTGTCACATTTGTGATCAATAACGTTTCAGTACTCAAAGAATATTTTATAATTGGGTCTGTTAATGTATAACTATAGAAAAAGGAGATGAGATGAAACTAAGAATAATTAGTTCAAGCATTGTTGTTGCAGTATTATTATTAAGTGGGTGTACAACACAACCAGAAGGAACTGCTACAACTGTAAAAGTGTTAAGTGAACCCTCTGCAAATGTGAAAGGTCTTATTGAAAAATTTAAGTTAGAAAACGTTGATTATGCTTATGTAAAGCAAGCTATTGGAAATGGTACAAGAGAAGGTGCAAAAGCGCTTTTAATTGATGCGCGCCCCAATCCAAAATATTTAGCCAGCACCATTCCTTCGAGTATCAATATACCTGATACGCAGATTGATAAATTTATCGGGCAGCTTGATAAAGTGGCAAAAGACAAAGAAATTATCGTCTTTTGTGGCGGATGGGACTGTGAAAAAAGTCCTATCGTTGCGGGTCATTTGAAAGAAAAAGGCTTCACAAATGTAAAACTTTACCAAGCGGGTGAGCCAGAATGGATCAGCAAAAACTATCCTGAGATAGGTTTGCCAGCTGCTCAAGCTATTTTCAAAAACAATAGCGCTGTATTTATGGACGCAAGACCTTATGCAAAATATATGGCAGGAACTATTCCAGGGGCACTGTACATGAGTGATGAAGAAGTCGATAAACTAAAAGGACGTTTGCCAGCTGATAAGGCAACACCAATCGTAAGCTTTTGCGAGGGTTATAGTTGTGCTAAATCACATAACTTAGCTAAAAAACTTCAAGAGTTTGGTTATCAAAAAATTAGCGTCTATGCCGGTGGCTACCCTGAGTGGAAAGAAGCTGGACAATTGACCACAGCGGGTGGAGCAAAAAAGGTAGAAGTCGCCACAACGCCTAAAAAAGATGTTTTTGTTGAAGGTGTCAAACTAGGTGAAGACGAAGGAAGTGTTGATGGTGAGTGGTATAAGGCGCTTATTGTTAGCGACAAAATCCCTGCAAATGTAGCCGTTGTCGATGTGAGAACGGCTGGAGAGTTTGCCAATGGTCACATTAAAGGGGCTATCAATATTGAAGCTGGCAAACTAAATGCCAAAGACTTAGCTGCTAAATTACCAAAAGGGAAGGTTGTTATTTTTAACTGTTCTGCCGGTGGACGTTCTATGGAAGCTTTTATGAAACTTAAAGATGCCAAAATTGATGTGAGTAAAATTCTCTATTTTGATGCCAATATCAAATGTGATAAAAGCGGTAAGTGTGATATCAAAGTAAATGAGCCATTAGGCTAGAATCTTTACATGTAAACCTAAAAAGGGGGTGGAGGAGTTAAATCCTCTCGCCCCTTTTTTTATGCTTGAACAAAAGCTTATTCGTCGCGTGATCCAAAAATACCAAGAATTTGAAGCAGTGAAATGAAAAGATTTAGAAAATCTAAATACAAGGCAATAGCACCTTCAATAGGCGTCTCATAAGCACCTTTAATGATGTTCTGTGTATCGTAAAGGATAAAAGCACTAAATAAGATAGAGCTAATACTAGCGATTGCCAATTGTAAGATTGGACTATGGAAAAAGATATTGATAATACCTGCAACCACAATAACGATAAGCGTAATAAACAACATTTTACCCATTGCAGAAAAATCTCTTTTGGTATTCATTGCAAATACCGAAAGTCCACCAAAAGCAACTGTCGTTAAAATAAACGCATTCGCAACAATACTAGCACCTCCTGGCATTCCTAATGTATGCGATAGCAAAGGTACCAGTGTTAATCCGCTTACAAAGGTAAAACCAAAAAGCAAAATCATATTGATTCCAGCTTTTCGTTTAAGCGCATAAAGTCCAAATAAAAAAACAAACTCTAAAATAACCAGTCCCAAGTACCAAGAAGAGATGGTTTTTGCCATACCAATTCCAACATAAGCGCCAGCACTTGCAGCAAGTAGTGAGGCTGCAAACAATTGATAGGTTTGTTTAATGAACAATCCTAGTGAGCTCTCGTTGACTCTTGCATGCTCATAGGTACTCTCTTGTGAGTTTTGTTGTATGTAATTTCTGTCATACAGTCCCATATTAATTCTCCTTTTAAATATATAAATCAAAACGCATTCTATCAAATTCAAAAGATGGAATGCAATTTTTAAGTTCCCTATTATATGGAAAGAGAGTAAACGAAAAATAAATCATTTTAAGAGAAACAAAAAAAGTATTCAAGCCCCTTTTGTATTTAACCTTATTTTAAGGTGTATGGATATATAATTTCGTCCTCGTTTGAGAGAACGGGGTTAAAGAGAAGCACCCAAAGTAGGGGATTTGCTTCAAGTTCATTACCATTTTAACAATGTCA